>CAYVYG010000376.1:0-3563 GCA_964454385.1 uncultured Microthrixaceae bacterium | reverse complement strand
GAGGTCGAGTGCACACATCTCCTGCACGATCACGTTGTTGTAGCGGAAGTCCTTGAGACCCCCACCCCCGTAGACCTCGGGCGCCTCCATCGCCAGGAACCCGGCCGTCCCGGCTGCGCGGAACACATCCCGGTCGACGATCCCCGCGGCATCCCACTTCTCGCGATGGGGCACCATCTCGCGTTCGAGGAAGGTGCGGTACGCCTCTCGGAAGAGCTCGTGTTCCTCGGTGTAGATCTCACGTTCCATGGAACCGAGCCTACCCATCGAACAACGACGGATCCCCAGCAGGGAACGCTGACGGCGGGGGCACCAGACCCAGGTGCCGCCACGCAGCCGGAGTGGCAACCCGGCCCCGCGGGGTGCGCTGCAACAGGCCCTGTTGGATCAGGTAGGGCTCGTAGACGTCCTCGACGGTCTCGGTGGGCTCCGACACCGCGATGGCGAGCGTCGACAGTCCCACAGGGCCGCCTCCGAAGCTCTCGCAGATGGCCCCGAGGATCGCCCGGTCCACCTTGTCGAGGCCCATCGCATCGATGCCGAAGAGCTCGAGGCCGCTGCTCGCCACCTCGTGGTCGATCGATCCGTCGCCGTGCACCTCGGCCACGTCGCGCACCCGCCGCAACAACCTGTTTGCGATCCGGGGGGTTCCACGGCTCCGGCCGGCGATCTCGGCCGCTCCCGCCTCGGTGATGTCCGCACCGAGGATGCCCGCGGCGCGCAGCACGATCGCCCGGAGATCCTCGGGCTCGTAGTAGTCGAGGCGTGCGACCAGCCCGAAGCGGTCACGCAGCGGGCCGGTGACCAGTCCGGTTCGGGTCGTCGCACCCACCAGGCAGAAGCGCGGCAGGTCCAATCGGATCGACCGGGCCGCAGGGCCCTTGCCGAGCACGATGTCGAGCTGGAAGTCCTCCATCGCGGGGTAGAGGACCTCCTCGACCGCGCGCGAGAGCCGGTGGATCTCGTCGATGAACAGGACATCGCCCGCCGAGAGCTTGGTGAGGATCGCCGCCAGGTCGCCCGGACGCTCGAGCGCGGGGCCCGAGGTTACCTGCAACTCGACTTCCATCTCCGCCGCGACTATGCCCGCGAGGGAGGTCTTGCCCAACCCGGGCGGCCCCGCGAACAGGAAGTGGTCGGCCGCCTGCTGGCGGCGCCTCGCGGCCTCGAGGATCACCGACAGCCGGGCCTTCAGCTCGCTCTGGCCGACGAACTCCGCGAGGCGTCCCGGACGCAGCGAGGCGATCACATCGGAACCACCCTCGCCGAGCGAGGTACCCGGTGCTGCGTCGTCGGACGCGTCGGCTTCGATCTCTGAGGGGTCCAACAGCTCGTCGCGTGCCATCAGCTGACCGCCAGACGTCGCAGGGCCTCGCGCAGGGCTTCGCCGGTGTCGGAGTCGGGCAGGTCCCCCAGCACCCCCGCGATCTCATCGGCGCCGTAGCCGAGGCCGACCAGGGCCTCACGGACCTCGGAGCGCACCGACTGCGCGGAACCCGCGGCCACTGCTCCCCCGCCGGCCGGCGGAGCCGATGCGGATTCGGGCACGAGGCGTGATTCGAGCTCGACCAGCAGCCGGGTCGCGGTCTTCTTGCCCACACCGGGAACCAGGCACAGCGCGGCGCTGTCGCCGGTCGCGACCACCTCGGCCAGCTCGGCGGGACTGTGGATCGACAGGATGGCGAGAGCCATGGCGGGTCCCACGCCGTGGGTGCCGATGAGCGTCTCGAAGCAGATCCTCTCCTGGGCGGACAGGAACCCGTAGAGCACCTGAGCGTCCTCGCGGATGTGGTGGTGGATGTGCAGGAAGAGCTCACCGCTGGGATCCACGCCGACCGCTGTCTGGGGGGTCACCTGCACCCGGTAGCCGACTCCGCCGGCCTCGACCACCAGCACCGTCCCGTCGCGTTCCAACAGCCCCCCGCGCAGCGAGGCGATCATCGCCGCATCTCCATCGACACGAGCCCACCGGTGGTGGCCACGTGGGCGAGCGCCACCGCGGCGGCATCCGCTGCATCGGGCGGTCGGGGCGGTTCACGAAGCTCCAGCAACAGCTGCACCATCTTCTGGATCTGGGACTTCTCCGCGCCACCGAAGCCCGCGACCGCACCCTTGACCTCGTTGGGTGAGTACTCGGCCACCTCCATGCCACGCGCCGCCGCCTCGGCCATCACCACGCCCGCCGCCTGACCGACCGCCATCGCGGTTCTCACGTTCACCTGGAACAGGACCCGTTCGATCGCCACCGACCGGGGACCGAACTCCCCGAGGAGGCCCCTGACGTCGCCGGCGAGCTCGGCCAGGCGCCGCGCGGTGGTCTCAGAGGGGTCGGTGCGCAACACACCCATCGCCACCGCCCTGCTGCGCCGGCCGTCGGTGCGCAGCACGCAGTAGCCACAGCGGGACAACCCGGGGTCGATTCCCAGCACGAACACAGGTTCGACCGTAGTCGGTGTTCGGGCCGACACCGGGGACCGTGCTGCGATTCGCAGCACTGCAGACGCTGATGTGGGCGAAAATGGTGCAGCTGAGGGCCCGGGTTGCCGATGACTGCTCTCGATGCGCGACGAAGCAGGCCACAGCACCCCTTTCCCGGACAACACAGACCTGGCCAACGCAGATCTAGACAACACAGATCTAGACAACACAGAACTAGACAACACAGACCGGGCCAACACAGACCGGGCCAACACAGAGCTGCGAGTAGGTCGCGGTGACGCTCCGGGGGGCGCTGGGGACGCAGAGCACGCGACGGTCGTCGAGCTCGGCGCGGTCGGGCACACCTTCGGCGACAACGAGGCGCTGCGGGACCTCGACCTGGCGGTACCCCGGGGCCGAATCACGGTGCTGTTGGGCCCGAACGGGGCCGGCAAGACCACAACGGTGCGGGTCATCACCGGTGCGCTGCGCCCCGACACCGGCCTGGTTCGCACCCTGGGTCACGATCCCGACTCCGAGGGCCACCTCGTGCGACCGCGCTGCGGCGTGGTCGCGGCCAAACCGGCCCTCTATGACCGCCTGAGCGGCTACGACAACCTGGACTACTCCGCCGAGCTCTACGGCGTCACCGTCGACAGGTCGCGACGCATAGCGCAGGCTGCGGAGCGCTTCGGGATCTCGAGCGCGCTCGGATCGATGGTGGGCGGCTACTCGACGGGCATGAAGACCCGCCTCGCGCTCGCGAGGGCGATCCTGCACGACCCCGAGCTCCTGTTGTTCGACGAACCCACCTCGGGCCTCGATCCCGAGTCCTCCGCGGCGGTGCTCAGCTACATACGCCAGATGACCGATGACGGTCGCACCGTGGTCATGTGCACCCACCTGCTCTCGGAGGCCGAGGGTCTCGCCGACCACGTCGTGATCATGGAGGGCGGCACGGACCTGATCGCCGGCTCGCCCGAGGAGCTGACCCGACGCTGGTGGCCCCACCCGGTGCTGTCCCTCGGAGCGCAGGACCCGAGGCTGCTCGAACGGGCGCGGGGATTCGCCGGTGTCGGCGACATGCGGAACGACCCCCCCGGTGCGCGCCTGGAGATCGACGACCTCTCACGGGTGCCCGACAT
>CAYVYG010000375.1:0-3567 GCA_964454385.1 uncultured Microthrixaceae bacterium | reverse complement strand
CGGCATGCAGTAGGTGCAGCGGAAGTTGCAGCGATCGGTCACCGAGATCCGCAGGTCCTTGTGGACACGACCGAAGCCGTCGACCAACTCCAACATCCCACAATCGTAACGAAGTGCCGCCCCGGTGGCCCACCGCGACGAGCAGGGCCCGGTGGGTGACCTCAACCGATCAGCACGACCTCCACGGGGTCACCGGCCGCGATCCCCTCGCCATCGGCCAGCACCGCGAGCGCGTCCGCGCCAGCTGAGGCGGCGAGCTGATGGGAACCCTGGCCCCCGGTGCTGCGCACGACCAGGTCCTCAC
Source organism: uncultured Microthrixaceae bacterium (assembly GCA_964454385.1). Lineage (GTDB taxonomy): Bacteria > Actinomycetota > Acidimicrobiia > Acidimicrobiales > Microtrichaceae > JAMLGJ01. The sequence goes on along the minus strand of CAYVYG010000375.1, from coordinate 3,263 downwards.
CCTGTCGCGCCAGGGTCACCCGCACGAAGTGCGTCCTGCCGTCGCGACGGCGATCGAACGCCTCGCCCGCGACCGCGGGCAGGCGGAGCCTCCGCGGATCCGGGTAGCCCGCAAGGGCCCTCAGCCCGGGGCGGGCGAACAGCTCGAAGCTCACCAGCGAGGACACCGGGTTGCCCGGCAGCCCGAAAACCGGGGTCCGCCCTATGACACCGAAGGCGAAGGGCTTCGCCGGCTTGATGGCGACCTGCATCCACTCCATGTCGCCGATGCGCTCGAGCACCGCCTTCACATAGTCGAAGTCTCCCATCGACACACCGCCGCTGGTCAGGATCGCGTCACAGGTCCGGGCCGCGTCGCCCAACACGGACTCGATGGCCTCGGGGTCGTCACGGACCAGGCCCAGGTCGACCCCCTCGAACCCGGTCCGGTCGCACAGAGCCAACAGCATCTGGCGGTTCGAGTCGCGTATCTGCCCGGGTCGCAGGGCGACGTCCGGGCCGACGAGCTCGTCACCGGTCGAGATCACCCCGACCCTGGGTCGTGGGAACACCTCGACGGTGCTGCAACCGACGGTGGCGAGCAGGCCCACGTGGGCCGCTCGGATGACCGTTCCGGATCCGATCGCAACCTCGCCCCGGTCGAGGTCGTCTCCGCGGGGCCGGACGTGGCGTCCCGCTGCGCTCGATGTCAGGATCCGCACGAGCGCGGGATCCCCTACGACTTCGGTGTGCTCGATCATCACGACCGCATCCGCACCCTGGGGCATCATCGCTCCGGTCATGATCCGCGCGCACTGTCCCTCGCCGAGACGGACATCGGGGGCCGCGCCGGCTGCGATCGTCGTCAGCACGGTGAGCTCGACGGGCACCCGGGCGACATCGCAGGATCGGACCGCGAACCCGTCGACCGCGCTGTTGTCGAACGGAGGCACCGCTTCGGGCGCCTCCACCGGTGCAGCGGTCACCAGACCGACCGCCTCGCTGATCGGGAGCTCCTGCGGACCCGGTCGATCGAGTGCGGCGATGCGTGTGAGCACACGCTCGAGGGCTTGCGGATAGGCGACGAGTGACATCACCCGAGGCTATTGCGCAGGTCCTCGCGCTCAGCCACCTCGCGCAGCACCTCGAGGAAGTCCTCACGCAGGTCCTCGCGCGCGAGGCCCAGCTCCACGGTCGCCCGCAGGTAGTCGATCTTCTTGCCGATGTCGAAGCGGCCCTCGGAGAACACGTACCCGTACACCGACTCCTTGTGCAGCAGGGCCGATATGGCGTCGGTGAGCTGCAGCTCACCGCCCACGCCGGGCTCCAGCTCGTCCAGGAGATCGAAGATCGTCGGTGTGAACAGGTAGCGGCCCATGACCGCCAGGTCAGAAGGTGCATCGCTCGGATCGGGTTTCTCCACGATGTCGGTCACCCGGCGCAGCACCGGATCCGCTCCGTCGACCGCGGCGCAGCCGTAGGAACCGATCTCCTCGTGGGGCACCTCCATGAGGGCCACGACAGAGGCGTCGTGTTGCTCGTAGGCGTCGATCATGCCCGTCAGGACCATGGAATCGTCCACCATGATGTCGTCGCCCAACATGACCACGAACGGCTCGTCACCCACGTGCTTGCGCGCGACCGAGACCGCGTGACCGAGACCCAACGGCTCACCTTGGCGCACGTAGTGGATGTCGGCCATCTCGGCCAGCTCCACCACCGCAGCCAGTTCTGCGTCCTTGCCCTTGGATCGGAGGTGGTACTCGAGCTCGAAGTTGCGGTCGAAGTGATCCTCGAGGGTGCGCTTCGACCGTCCGGTGATGATGAGTATGTCGTCGAGACCCGCCCGCACGGCCTCCTCCACGACGTACTGGATCGCCGGGCGGTCCACCACCGGCAGCATCTCCTTGGGCTGCGCCTTGGTCGCCGGAAGGAACCTCGTGCCGAGCCCCGCCGCCGGTATCACGACCTTGTTGACGCTGTTGGCCCTGTTCGCCTTGCTGGCCCTGTTCGCCTTGCTGGCCCTGTTGACGCTGTTGACGTCGTCCCCGTGCTGGTTCACGTTCCTGCTCACAACCTCTGCTCGACCTGTTCATCCGCCATGCCCACCGGCTGCAGCCGCGCTGCCCGCATGAACCCTATCGGCGTGGACGCGACTCTCCACCTGCATCATGACGCAATCACCTCGAGCCCCGCGACGCACCGCCCGACTCGCCCGCCGGAGCGGCTGCCTGTACGATTGGCACTCAAGGACCGCGAGTGCCAATCCCATCGGGGTCCCAACCCAGAGCGGAGAACACCGGAGACGACCCATGCCGACCTACGAGTACAGGTGCCGCACCTGCGCACACCGCTTCGAGATCCAACAGGCCATCTCCGATGACCCGCTGACCGAGTGCCCGGAGTGCTCGGGCGAGCTCCGCAAGGTGTTCCACCCGGTGGGGATCGCGTTCAAGGGTGAGGGCTTCTACCGCAACGACGCCCGTTCAGACGGTTCGGCCAGGTCGAGGTCGTCCTCCAACGGGAGCTCCGCGAGCAACGGCGCCACATCGGATTCCGGCTCGGAGAGCGGCGACGGAGCCTCCGACGCCAAGGCGGCCGACAAGGGTGCTCCTTCGGCCGGCTCCGAGGGGGGCTCGGCCGGCTCCGAGGGGGGCTCGGCCGGCTCGGAGGGCTCGACCGGCGCCACGACCACCGCTGGTGCATCCAGCGCCGGCTGAACCCGGCACCGATCGACGACACCGACCGAACGGTGCGGGTCTGAGGGCCCGGTCACCGCGGATGTGACAGCCCCATCTCAGACCTACCATCCCGGGGATGTCGACGCATCGACGCCTGATGCTGAAGGACGCAGCGCGCCACATCAGGTCGCGCACCGTGTCGACCCTCCGATCGAGCACTGCCAGGCGCGCCCTTTCGTTGCGGCTCCTGGCCGCGCTCATCTGCACCTCGATCGCGATCTGGGTGGCGCGATCGCTCTCCGAAGCAGCCGAGCTGCGCGCGGATTGGGGCCAACAGGTGCCGGTGCTGGTCGCGCTACATGACATCGAGGCCGGCGAGCCCGTCGGAGCCTCCGACGTCGTTAGCACCATCCGTCCACGCGCCCTGCACCCGAAAGGAGCGGTCCGGGAGCTGGAACCGGGGACCACCGCAACCACCGAGATCCTCGCAGGTGAGCCACTGGTCGGCGCTCGCCTCTCGTCGGATCAGCGATCGATGGCCCATGGGACCACCGCCATGAGCCTCGACCTCGCTCTACCTCCGCCGGAGCTGCGCAGTGGGGAT
>CAYVYG010000374.1:0-3567 GCA_964454385.1 uncultured Microthrixaceae bacterium | reverse complement strand
GTCGGATCGACCGATGGCGGAACCGCTAGGCGGGTCGTGGAGCACCGCGCCTCGGTAACGTCGTCTGTGGCCCAGCGGTTGATCGCCAACTCTGCGGGCGTGGGCGTCATCGTGGCCGACATGATCGACTCACCCGCGGAGGAGCTGCTGCGGCATGCAGGCTGGTCGTATTGGGACCGCAGAGGCCGGCTTCGTCTGTGGTTGCCGGAGATCGGCGTTCGAATCGACGTCCCGACTCGCTCATACGTGACAGGAGCGGACGGACCAGATCCGCGGCGCCCCGTCGTCGGCGCGGGTGGCATCTCGTTGGCTCTCGGCCTTCTGGCGGCACCGGGTGACCCTCCCGGCGTTCGCGAGATCGCGCGGATGTCCTACATGGCACCCTCGACGATCTCGCGAGCGCGCCGTCACCTCACAGCGGTTGCCCTCGTCGACACCGATGGTTTGCCGGTGACCCCGGAACTGTTCTGGGCAACCAGTGACGCCTGGGTCATCGAGGCCGTCACTGTGGACGTGGAGCCCGACGGCGACGGGTGGGTGCTCGCCGGGGATGCCGCGGCTGCCTCTTGGGGTGCGCCGGTGCTGGCCGGCGCCCGGCGGTACTACTGCGACGATCGAGCCCTGTTCGATCGCCACCGGCTTCGCCACGAAACCGCGGACTCAGCCATCCAGGTGGCGTTGGCGCCGACGCCGCTGGTGATCGCATCGGCGATCGACGGTGTCGTGAATCCGGTGGTGGCTGCGCTCGACCTGTCGACCTCGGCCAGAGGACGCGAGATCCTCGGCGAGTGGACCTCCATCGAGCCGGCGGCGCCCGGGGCCGAAGTGGTGTGGGAGTGAAAGAGCTCATGTTGCCATCGGTGAACCGTCCGTTCGTCGACGCTCTTCGCTAGATTGCCGATACGACGGGGACGTGGTCGGTCATCGGCGGCTTCGCGGTCTGGTGTCACCTCGGTCAGACCCATCGCCCGACGCTCGACATCGACACCGCAGCTGCCGAGGACGCGCACGACACACTCGTCGCGCTTGGTGCGCCCGGCGACAGCCAGCATCGGCGAATCGTCGAGGGCGTCAAGCTAGAGATCATCGAGGTCCTCGACCCGGGAGCCGCCGCCGGCGACCTGGATGACAAGAACCGGCTCTTCGTCACCGCGCACTGGGCGGCCGCACGACTGACGACCGACGTTCGGGTGCAATGTGAGGATCTCCAAGTCACGGTCCCTGTGGCGCGCCGCCTGCCTCTGGTCGCGTGCAAGCTGCACGCCTGGCTCGACCGCCGGGACCAGCGCGCGGAGAAGCGGGGGAGTGATGGCCTCGACATTGTCCGCCTGCTCCAGACCGCGGACTGGGACCGAAAGCCTCGTGCACGGCAACGAACTCCTCGCTGAAGTTGGAATGGCCGCTGCTGATCCTCATGACCGGTTCGGCTACACCGTCGATGCTGTGCGACGTGCCCTCAGCGACGCAGCCGGGGCGCAGGCGGACACATCCGCGTTCGAGTGCTTCGCCGGCTATCTCCTGGTCGATGCTGTGGTCGGGAACACAGACCGTCATCAGGAGAACTGGGCGGTGATAGAGAACACCGCCGGACAGCGGCGTCTTGCCCCGAGTTTCGATCACGCATCCAGTCTCGGGTTCCTCCTCAGCGACTCGGCACGAACCACGATGCTGACCACAGCGGATCGGAACCAGACCCCCCAGGCATGGGCTGCGCGAGCCCGCACCCGATTCGAAGGCCACCCTCATCCCGTCGAGGTCGCCGCATCCGCCATGGCTCACCTCGAGCCCGAGACGGTGACAGCTTGGGTACGGAGCATCGAACAGCTTGATCTCGCCGCGATAGTTGCCCGAGTGCCCTCGTCGCGGATGACGGGTCCGGCCCGCGAGTTCGCCGTGCGGGTCGCCGAAGCCAATCGTGCGCACATCATGTCGCACCCCGCCCGTACGATGGACCCATGACCGCTGCGACCCGCGACTCTCAGGTGAGGCGCCTGTACGTCGCGTGGCGCGATCCCGAGACCCGCCAGATCATTCCCGTTGGTCTACTCGTTCAGCGCAGCGACAACACCACCCCCCGGTACTCCTTCGCGTACCTGAAACTGGCCGAGACCCTCGAAGGGTTCCACCCGTTGCCCGGCCTGCCTGATCTGCAGGATCGCTACGACTCACCGACTCTGTTCCCGGTGTTCGCCAACCGCGTCATGCCCCGTGAGCGGGCCGACTACCCCGACTACTTGTCGCGCCTCGACCTCAGTGTGCAAGCAGATCCCTTCGAAGTTCTCCAGCGCAGCGGTGGAACCCGAGCCACCGACCGCATCGAGGTGTTCGCCGCTTCCGAACGCACGGCCGAGGACGAAGCCAGGTCGCTGTTCTTCGTTCGCGGGATCCGACACCTGGAAGGAGCGCCCGAGGCCGTCGACCGACTCCGTGCCGGTGATCATTTGGTGTTGATCGATGATCCCGAGAACCCGGTGAACGATCATGCGCTGCTTCTCGCAGGACCCAACCGGGATCCTGTCGGTTGGGTGCCCGACTACCTCGTCGAGCACTTCCATGAACTTCGACGTTGGAACGATGTCGATCCGATCGTTTCGGTCGAACACGTGAACGACGCCGACACCGCTCCCCACATGCGCGTCCTGTGCCGGGCGACTGCACCATGGCCGGCTGGCTACGAGCCGTTCCACTCGATCGACTTCCAGCCGGTCGTCTCCCTCGATGACCTGATCGAAACACACGAATCGCGCACCGATCGTGTCACGGAGTATCTGCCAGATCTGTCGCCAGATCCGGCAGAAACCAGCGGTACAGACTGGGACGAGACGGCGCCACCGGAGCCCGAGAATCCAACGGGCGCAAGGGGAGACGGCACCCGGCGGCACAGGCCGGGACGCTCATAACCCGAAGGTCGCAGGTTCAAATCCTGCCCCCGCCACCAAGATCGTTGGAATCCCCAGGCTTTCGGGCCTGGGGATTCGACGTTCTACCGGGTTACGCGCTCTGCTTCCGGGTGTTCCTCCGACGTTCCACCGAGGTCTTCGCGGCCCGCTTGGTGGCCTTCTTGTTGGTCGACGGGCGCGGGTCGGCGAGCCGCTCGGCGGTGCGGGCCGCGTCGGCCTGCATGCCGGGCAGGACGTGCTGGTAGGTCTCGAGTGTGTGGGCGATGTGGGCGTGGCCGAGCCGCTCTGACACGACCTTGACGGGGACACCTTCTTTGATGAGCAGGCTGCCATGGGTATGCCTGAGGTCGTGGAACCGCATCGCCGGGATCCCGGCGTTGTGCACGATACGTTGGAACGCTTGGTAGAGCGCGTGGGGGTGGATCGGTTCGCCGTCGCCATCGGTGAACATCCAGTCGTCGGTCAGATCGATGCCGACCGCGGCGAACTCTGCGGCCTGGTAGGCCCGCCATCCTTCGAGCACGGCGATGGTTGTCTCGTCGAGCTCGATGGCGCGGCGGGCGGTCTTGGTCTTGCCGCGGGTCTGGTGGACCTCGTAGCCGACGGCGACGAGTCCTCGGTTGAGGTGCAGCCGCTTCTTGGTGGCGTCGAGGTCGGACCACTTCAG
>CAYVYG010000373.1:0-3581 GCA_964454385.1 uncultured Microthrixaceae bacterium | reverse complement strand
CAAGGGTCCGCCGCGATTTAGTTCGCGAGGGTTGGAGTGAGTGTGTAGTTCCAGTCGCCGTGCCAGTGGTGTCGGGTGAGTGGTAGGGCGTCGAACTCGGTGTCGGTGATCTTGATGCCTTTGGGGTACCAGTTCGGGTCGTACGCGGCTCGGACGCTGAGACCGCCTTGGGTGGTGGTTGCGGTGATGAGCTCGATGATCGTGGCGATGTCTGTGAGGGGGCGTCCTCGCCAGTTCATGGAGATGAAGCTGAACAGGCGGTGTTCGATCTTGTTCCATTTGGAGGTGCCGGGCGGGTAGTGGCACACGGTGATCTCAAGTCCGGTTTCGGTGGCGAGATCCGCGAGGTGTTTCTTCCAGGCGCGGACGCGATGACCGTTGGAGCCTCCGGCGTCCGCGGTGATCATCAACCGTGTCGCGTCAGGGAACCGGGTTCGGCCCATCTCACACCACCAGCGGCGGATCGATTCGACGGCGAACTCGGCGGTGTCAGCTGTGTCACCTACTGAGACCCATCCTTCGTTGTTGGTGGTGTCGTAGATCCCATAGGGGATCGCCTTCGCGAACTCGCCCAGCGCAGGGTCCGCGAAGTCGTGCACGCCCACCCGGGTCGGTTCACCGCCTGGATGCCATTCGCGGCCTCCGTTGGCATAGTTGCCGATCAGTTCCTTCTTCTTGGTGTCCACCGAGATCACAGGCTGACCATCGGCGACCATCAACCCAGCGAGGTCGTTGATGTAGCGGAACTGGCCATCACGATCGGGATGGGTGGCCCCTTCGTTCTGCTTGGCCGGTGCCTGCAACGAATAACCCATCTGATGCAACAACCGGCGCACCAACTCAGCAGAGACCTCGAAGCCCTGGGCCTGCAGATCCCGAGCGAGCTGGTAGGTGGACTTGAGTGTCCAACGCAACAACGACATCGGCGTACCCCTGGTGTCAGGGTGCACCAGCTCATCGAGCGCCTCCAACAGACCGGGTTGCTTGTCGATCGCCGGGCGGTCCCCACCACCCTCGGTCCGTTGGCGATCCGACACCTCCACCCCAGCGCGCACCTGCTGGGTTGCCTTGTTCACCGTCGAAGTCGACAACCCTGACGCCTCAGCCACCCGAGCCTGACCACCACGCCCCAACGCCTCCACCATCGCCCCAGCCGCCACCCGCTTCTGCTTCTCGTTCAGATGCGGCAGCACCGTGCCGAAGAACCCCGCCAACGCCTCCGAAGTGATCACCAAATCCACAAACCAGACACTACACCTCGCGTCTTATCCTATGGTGGACCCCAAGCACCGCAATCTGTGACGCGCATGAACCTTGCTTGAGACCTTCACCGGATTATGTGACGGAGCTAACCGTTGGCAAGGCAGGCGCTAACCGGGCGCTCCTTAGGTTCGCCCAATGGGATCACAACAACTCTCGCTGACCGAACCGGCGGACAGCACACAGCCGAACGGGTCGTGGCGGACGAAACTCTGGAGCAGGCTCTCGGTACCCCGTTGGCAGTCGTCTCACCGACGGGACGCTCTTGCTTCCTGTCTCGGCGACCGGATCGCTGACCTTGCGGCGACCGGTCTGACCGTTCAGCCATCGGGTGGCAATCCCAGGGCGTTGATGTCGAGGATGATGAGCGCAGCTGTTGTCCAGAAGCGCCGTTCAGTGGTTCGCGAAGTAACCGGACTCGAGATCGGCCTGTTCGCAGTTGGGATGACACTTCTCGTTGTACTCAACGCCGTCGCCCCGCGACTCCGAGCAGCCCTCGAACTGCTGTTGGCAGGATCGCTGGCCACCTTCTCGGTCGCTTCGTTGGCCATCGCTGTCGCGGCAGTGCCCTCGGTACGGCTGCCGTCGCTACGGCTGGCTGCACGTCGAAGCAGGTCACTGCCGAACACCACAGCGATCATCGCCGCCTACCTGCCCAACGAAGCAGAGGTGCTGGCGGACTCCATCCAGGCCCACCTCGACAGCGGACCAGAGAACCTGCAGGTGATCGTCGCTTACAACACCCCGAACCCAATGGAATTCGAACAGGATCTGATGCTCATCGCAGAGCGCGACCCGCGGGTTGTGATCCTGCACGTTCCGGCCAGCACATCCAAAGCCGAGAACATCAACGCAGCACTCGCTGTGGCGACCGGTGAGATCATCGGCCTGTTCGACGCGGACCACCATCCTCACCCAGGTGGATTCGAGCGAGCATCCAGGTGGTTGGATGCAGGTTTCGATGTGGTTCAAGGTCGATGTGTCGTGCGACCCGGGTCTGGTTCCTCGCTTCGTCAAGCAGCGCTCACAACCATCGTTGGGACCGAATTCGAAACGATGTACGCGGTAGGGCACCCCGGTCGCACACGCCTCCACGGGTTCGGGCTCTTCGGTGGCAGCAACGGGTACTGGCGCTCGAACGACCTGCGCCACACGCTGTTCGATTCGAGCGCTCTCACCGAGGACATCGACGCATCCGTTCGACTGCTCGCACGCGGTGGCCGTATCGCCACCGATCCCGCCATCATCTCCTCGGAACTTGCTCCACCGTCATGGACCGCGCTCATGAACCAACGTCTCCGCTGGGCCCAGGGCTGGTTGCAGGTCTCACAACGCCACCTTCGGAACCTGGCTGGGACCAAAAAGCTCACCTGGCGACAACGTGCAGGCACCGTTTGGCTCTTCGGTTTCGGAGTGATCGTTCCATGGCTCGCCGCGCTGACGTTGCCCTTCATGATCTTCAACCTGACCGTCGGACCCTCATCTCAGTGGCGGCCGTGGATCGGTGCGTTCGTCACGATTGGAACTGTGGCATTCCTGGCTCACACCACAGTTGCATATCACCACTCGGCGCCCGCTGATCGGAAGCTCCTCAAGTTCGTGCTCTACGTCGTGGCGAACATCGTGGTCTACGCCCAACTCAGAGTTGCGATCGTGCGGCTTGGACACCTGCACCACCTTCTCGGTAGGACCGAATGGCGGGTTACTCCAAGAGCCCTCCCCTGTCAGCTCAGCTCCGACCTTGCACAGTTGTCCGGACGCGCCGATCCCCCGGCCGCTTCATGGGAGTGAACGGTGGCCGGGGGATCGACGTGTGGTGCAGAACTTCAGTTCAGGTCAGTTGCCCTGGGTTGTGGTGGGTGCCTCCTTGTTGTTCTCGGTGCCCTCAGGTGCCTCGTTGGCCTCGTGGCTGTCGGCGTCGGTCTCCTGGGCGATGACGTCACCGTTGATGGCGTCGATGATCACATCGACTTCTGTTCCGTCATCCTGGATGATCTCGACCTCGTAGACCACCTTGCCGTCCTCGTCATCGAGTTCAGCCGGTGCCGCTTTGCCAGGTACTGCAGCGGTCGCCTTCTTGACAGCGTCGTCAGCTGAAACCTTCGCGAGCTTTGCCAACTTCGCCTGCTCAGCGGCGTCATCCGCGTCGTCGTCGGTTTCCTGTGCGAGGACCTTGCCGTTGCCAGCGTCGATGATCACTTCGACCGATGTGTTGTCAGCCTTTGTGACCTCGACCTCGTAAACGAGGTTGCCGTCCTCGTCATCGGAGGATGTCCCGAGTTCCGTGGAACTTGGGTGACGGCCCGGTGTTGATCAGGCTG
>CAYVYG010000372.1:0-3586 GCA_964454385.1 uncultured Microthrixaceae bacterium | reverse complement strand
TCGAGCTCGGGCACGACGGTGACCAAGCCGGCTGCGGCGGTGAGGATTCCGACGACGTTCAGCCAGCGGGGCAGACGAGCGGTGAGTAGACCGGCGACCGAGACGAGCCCGATCCAGATCCCACCGACGATCTCGTTGCCCCCGCCGAGACCGTTGGTGACCGTGTCGACAGCGCTCCACAGACCCACGGCGCGGTCCGGGTCGCTGGCTGCGAGATCCGCGACCGATTCGATGCCGATGTTGGAGATCATCCCCGTCGCGAACATCAGCGCTGCCCAGATCACTGCGAACACCGCGGCGGTGTTGGCGAGCGTCGGTGTTCGGTCCGCGAACCGCTGACGAAGCGCCAGTGCGAGCGGCACCAGGGCTGCTCCGAAGACGATGAAGATGCCGATGTACCAGGCGAGGAGTGCTCCCTGGTGACCCACGAGGAAATCCACCGACTCCGCTGGTGTGGCATCGGGATCGGTGTAGTCGGCAACGGTCGTGGCGAAGACGACGATGCCGTAGACGAACGTTGCGGCGGCCACAAGGGCGGCGACACCTCCGATCCGTCCCAGCCGGTTGGGTTGCGGGTCGGTGCCCGGCGCTTCGATGGATGGTGTTTCAGTGGTGGTCATGGCTGGTTGCCTTTCTCTGTCGGTTGCTCTGTCCGTGTGGGTTGCTCTATCCGTGTGAGCTCGAGCACCTCGACGTTCATCGAGGTGAAGTGCGCCAGCAGCCCGTTGAGGTGGGACGGGTCACGGACCTCACCCACCAGGCGTGTTGTGCCGTGGTCGGTGGGTTCGATCGAGAAGTCGTCACAGACCGGGCGCAGGATCCGGCCGGTGGCCCGTCCACGGATCTCGATCTGGTAGCGGGCCGGCTCGAACATGGATCGATGATCCGACCCGGCGGGGTGAGCAGTCATCACCCCACCGGGAATCTCACCCGGGTGAGTCATGCGCGTGAATCATCGAGTAGTGCAGCGATGGCGCGACACCTTGGTTGGCGGGTCGACCAGCGTGGGAGCATCGTCTGATGCGCACCGTCGGAGTGGACCTCGCTGCTGACCCTGCGAGAACAGGGCTCTGTGAGATCGACTGGAGGACCCTCGAGGTGACCGTCCACGAACGGCCGATCACCGACCATGTGATCATGAAGGTGGTCACCGATGCCGACATCGCCGGGTTCGACGTACCGCTCGGCTGGCCCGACGACTTCGTCGCCGCGGTCACCTCGCACAGTGAACAGAGCGGCTGGCCGCCGGCGGGCACCGACGCGCCGGCGGACCGCGTGTCGCTGCGGTACCGGTTGACCGACCTGGATCAGATCGCTCACGGTTCACGCCCCCTGAGCGTCTCCACCGATCGGATCGGGGTGGCGGCGATGCGCGGAGCCCGGCTGCAGGCAATGCTCGCATCGGCGGGTGTGCGCGTAGACCGCTCTGGGGTCACCGGCGCAGTGGTCGAGACCGCTGATCGATGTGGTTCGCCAGCGCCATTCCTCATGAGCAGCCTGGGTGTGTTCATGGCGTCCTGTTGTTCAAGGAAGTCGGATCACCGTTGGACCGGCGCACCTGGTGATGTGGCGATAGCGTTCAGCGCAGGTGGTGATGCCGGGGAACCATGAGGGCACATCGCGATCCTTGGGGGTACACGTGAACCGAAGCCGAGATCATCGGACCGGGACGGAGTTCGGGCACCGGCGCAGCACGCGCCCGCTGCACCGATGCGCTGTCGTGATCGCCGCCGTGGCGTTGCTCGCCGTGGCCTGTGGTGGCGGGGAATCCGGCGATGGGAGCTCCGGAGGCGGGAGCGGCGAGAACGAGGGAGAACCCACACCGGGCGGTGAACTGGTCTACGGACTCGTCAACGAGACCTCGGGGGGTTGGTGCCTGCCCGAAGCGCAGTTGACCATCTCGGGCGAGCAGGTGGCGAGGACGATCTACGACACGCTCGTGGCGCCCGGCGAGGGGAACAAGTACGTGCCGTTCCTCGCCGAGTCCGTCGAACCCAACGACGACTACACCGAGTGGACGATCAAGTTGCGTGACGGCATCAAGTTCCACGACGGCACGGACCTCGATGCAACGGTGGTGAAGAACAACCTGGATGCCTACCGGGGTCAGTATCCGGGGCGCACGGCGCTGCTGTTCCAGTTCGTGTTCCAGGACATCGCGTCGGTCGATGTCGTCGACGACATGACTGTGAGCATCACGACCAAGGTGCCCTGGGTGGCGCTGCCCGCCACGCTGTACGCATCAGGTCGGATCGGGATCATGGCCCAGGCCCAACTCGATGACAAGGATCACTGTGATACGAACCTGATCGGCACCGGCCCCTTCAAGCTCGACGACTGGGTGGTCAACGACCACCTGACCGCGTCGAAGAACGCCGACTACTGGCAGACCGACTCCGACGGCACCAAGCTCCCGTACCTCGACAAGATCGTCTACAAGCCGTTCGTCGACTCGAGCGCGAGGTTGAACGCCCTGCAGTCCGGCGAGCTCCAGGCGATGCACACCAACGAGGGTGACGCCATCGAAGCCATCAAGGCCGCGGCCGACGACGATGAGCTCACCGACTGGCACTCCGACATGTACGCCGAGGTCGGCTATCTGATGTTCAACGTCTCGAAGCCACCCTTCGACAGCGAGACCGCACGCCGCGCGGTCACCACGGCGATGAACCGACCCGAGTACAACAAGACGACCGGACTCGACCAGTTCAAGGTCGCGGACGGGCCCTTCGCTGAGGGCGTCATCGGATACCTGCCCGACACCGGTTTCCCGGAATACGACCTGGAGGAAGCCAAGAAGCTGGTCGTGCAGTACGAATCCGAGACCGGCAAGCCCCTCGAGTTCAAGATCACAGGCGACAACAGCACCGGCCAGAGCCTTCAGATGTCGCTCATCCAGGACATGATGAAGGACGCCGGTATCGAGGTGACCATCGAGGCACTCGAGGAGTCACAGCAGATCGACAGCGCCCTGGGTGACGACTGGAACGCACAGATGTGGCGGAACCACCCCGGCGACGACCCCGACATGCAGTACAACTGGTGGTACAGCAACTCACCGGTCAACTTCGGCAGGTTCAGCGATCCCGAGGTGGATGCGCTGTTGGACAAGGGCCGCCAGACGCCCGACGGCCCTGAACGGACCAAGGCCTACGAGGATCTGAACAGGCTGTTCGCGAAGAAGCTCTACAACCTCTGGCAGACCTGGTCGAACTGGACCGTCGGCACCCAGACTGATGTGCACGGCATGTTCGGTCCGAAGCTGCCCGACGGCACCCCGCCGATCGAGAGCCTCGCCACGGGACACCCCGTGTCGGGCATGTGGATCAGCCAGTGAAGCGGGGCCCTGATCGACGACGGCACTCGGTGCGCTTTTCAGCCGATGCGCCTCACGACGCCTTGGCGGGCACGAGCGCGAGCGTGTGGAAGCCCGGCTGGTCCTCGCCGGCCGGCAGCAGTTCGGTCACCGAGTGGTTCTCGAACGCGAACGCGAGTGAGACCTTGAGCTGCCGGGGTGGTTCAGGCGGTCCCGTGGCGAGGCCGAGCACCCGGTCACCGACCGTGAGCTCCACGCCGCCGACGTGGA
>CAYVYG010000371.1:0-3589 GCA_964454385.1 uncultured Microthrixaceae bacterium | reverse complement strand
CGGAGGATCGAAGCCGCGCTCGGCGACGGTTCTATCGAGTGCGTGGTGGCCACCAACGCGCTCGAGCTCGGCATCGACGTGGCGGGTCTCGACGCGGTGGTGCTCAGCGGTTTCCCGGGCACCATCTCCGCGTTCCGCCAGCAGTGCGGTCGCGCCGGGCGCAACGCCCGGGCGTCCCTCGCGGTGCTGGTGGCAGGACAGGACCAACTCGACCAGTGGGTCGTGGGTCATCCGCGTGCAGCGCTGCTCCGCGAGCCCGAACCGGCGGTGATCAACCCCGCGAACCACCACGTGCTGTTGCCCCAGATCGGCTGCGCTGCCGATGAGCTCGCACTCACCCATGGCGACGACCGCTATTGGGGGGAGCTCCTCGACGAGGCGATCCACCGACTCGTGCTCGACGACAGGGTGCGCGTGGCCGCTTCGGAGACCGACCCGATGCCCCGCGCGGTGTGGTCAGGACGCGGAGCACCCGCTCCGACCGTGGGTCTGCGCAACGCTTCGCCGGGTGAGTACCGGATCCTCCGTTCCGACGGAACAGAATTGGGACGCGTGGATGCAGCTCGGGTCGACCAGACAGTGCACGAGGGTGCGACCTACCTGCACCAGGGTGTCGCTTGGCGCGTCACCGACCTCGACCGCCGTCACCGGATCGCGACGGTGACACCCGATGACGCAACGAGCTACACCCGGGTGCGCACCGACACCACGGTGGCTCTGTTGGACACGGTCGGGCATACCTCGGTGGAGGCCGTGGGGGTGTCCTGGGGCCGGGTGGCTGTGACCACGACGGTCACCGGCTATGAGGAGCGCGACGCCACGGACCACGGCCTCATCAAACGGGTCGATCTCGACCTGGAGCCATCGGTGCTCGACACCTCCGCGCTGTGGTGGACCTTCGAGGATCGTCTCACGGACGCAGCCGGGCTCAGCGGTGCCGGCCTATCCGGGGCTCTGCACGCCATCGAGCACGCCGGGATCGCGATGTTGCCGCTCGTCGCGCTCTGTGACCGTTGGGACATGGGTGGGATCTCCACGCCCCACCTCGGCGACACCGGTGTCGCGACCGTGATCATCCTCGATGCCCATCCGGGTGGCACGGGGGTGGCGGAGATGGCCTTCGAACGAGCGGGTACGCATCTCCGCAGCACACTCGAGGTGCTGATGGGCTGTCGCTGTGGATCAGGATGCCCGAGTTGCGTGCAGTCCCCGAAGTGCGGCAACGGCAACGAGCCACTCGACAAGGCGGCCGCGACGAGGCTCCTGCAGTTCGCTCTGTCATCGCGGGAGGTGCTCCCGGGCACATCCTGAACCTTGTTCGGGAGCCTGCCGCTCAACCCTCCACGCGCACCGTGAGGCTCTCGCTCAGACGAAGGCCACCCAACGCGACGCCGACCAGTGGGAGCCGCTGTGGCCGCGCCACCACCGAGACCGTCAGCAGCTCACCCGGCGCGCGCCCGCCGCTGCACTCCACGCGTTCCAGATCGAGCCCACCGCGCAGGGCCCTGGCGGTCGCCGCAGCGGTGCGCTCATCGGGGTCTACCATCGCGGCTCGCGCGGACGCCGCGGTGACCCGCACGAGTTGGACGCGGTCACGTGCGACGACCACCAACTGGATCAGCGCCACTGCAAGGAGCACCAGCACAGGGATCACCAGTGCCAACTCGACGCTCGCCTGTCCACGCGACGAGCGCTCCATGGGCTGCCCATCGATACCCCGCGTGGTCACGTCGCCTGGCCGATGATGCGTGAGAAGACAGCCTCGAAGAGACGGCCGATCACATCGGTGCCGGTCACCCACGACACGACCAGCAGTGCCAGCGCCGCTGCACCGAGCAGCACGAGCGCGTACTCCACGGTGCTCTGCGCTCGCTGCGGTGCTCGGCGCGGATCGCGCATCCGGTTCGTCACCGGCGCATCCGTCGAGCGCGACCGCATGGGTTGGTGTGGTTCAGTCATTGCTCCCCCTCGTGTTCGGGTGCGATTGGGGAAGCTCGATCGCGGATCCGCCGGCGACCACGAACGGCACGACGGTCACCAACAGGAACGCGGGAAGCACCAACAGAGTGAGGGGCAACAACAACAGCACCGGCAACCGCCGGGCACTCCGTTCGCGCTCACGGCGGATCCGCAGTCGTTCCTGGGACGCGAGCCCCCTCAGAGCCACCACCGGTGAGGCCCCCGAGTCGACGCTCAGCGACAACAGGGTGGCGAGACCGTGCCATCCCGACCCGGCCCGCGCCAGGTCGTCGAGCACCGTCGTGATGTCCTCACCGCGCTCTAGACTCTCTGCCGCTGCCACCACCGGTGAATCGGCGGCTGCCCCGCGCTGCACCGCCGCCACATCAGCGAACGCCTGCCCCGGCGCGCTCCCCGCACCCACTGCCACCGCCAGCAGGTCCGCCACCACGGGCACATCCGTTTCGTTGTGGCTGCGGGCACTCGCCCCAGGGCGGCGGCGTCCCGCCAGCCATGGCGTCGCACGGCGCCGCTCCGCCGAGTGCGAAGTTGAACGACTCGGCAGCCACGGGGCAGGTTCGGTGGTGTCGAATCGCTGCAGGACCTTCCACGGCGCTCTGCGTGGAGCGACCGCGAACCATGTGAGAGCCCACACAGCCACCGCTGTGGCCAGCCCGCTCATCCGATGGCCCATCGCGTCATGCGCCGACCGAGCAACACCGCTGCCGCATCCGCAACGACGGCTACCGTGAGACAGCCCAGTCCGAAAGGCGTCGCGAACAGGGTCGAGAGGACCCCGGGAGCAACGATCGCCACCATCGCGATCCCCGCGACCGGCAACGAACAGAGAACGATGACCGAGGCCCATGCCTGACTCGTGAGGGCCCGGATCTCATCAGCCAGCTCGGCTCGATCCATCAGGGCCACGGCAACACCCTCGAATGCCGCCACGAGGCCGGCTCCGCGGGGCTCGGCGAAGCGGATCGCGCATGCAAGGAGCTCCACGTCCTCTGGTGATGGATGGCGTCGACGGCTGCGCCCGTTCCGCGAACGACGGCGTTCCCGCTCCACCCATTCCGTGAGCGCACGGTCGAGCGGCACACCGCGCTCGAGCGCATCGTTGACCTTCCGCAGCTCCTCACCGACGCCACCACCGAAACGTGCTGAACCGACCGCGAACGACTCCGCGGGTGTCATGCCCCCGACCACTCCACGCGCCAGGCCGGCGGCCACCGATCCCAGCACCCGCTGTGGATCCATACGGAGCGCGTCTCCTCGCGCACGCCGCCGGCGCAGGGCGATGAAGGCCGCCGTGAGGGACAGCACCACGATCGCCACGCTCATCGAACGGCTCCGATGAAACTCGGCTCTTCCGGGGCCGCGCCATCGGTCGCCGAGGGTCTGCTCCCAGGTTCTCCGCAGTGTTCGTAGATCACCTCTGTACCCGCCGGACCGCAGGTATCGACCCTACGCACACGCCGGGCACCGAGCGGCGCCCGTTCGACGCCGATGAGCACATCGACCGCGTTTCGGACCTGGGCCGACGCGGCGGACAACGGAACTCCGTCTCCGAGGCCCATCACGACCATCACCTCCATCAACGTAAAGCCGTTACGGCTCTGGCACGTAT
>CAYVYG010000370.1:0-3590 GCA_964454385.1 uncultured Microthrixaceae bacterium | reverse complement strand
CTCAACCCGTTCGTGGTAGACACCGGGCTCGCGCTCAAGAGCGACGTCGAGGTCAACGACGCAGTGCTCACCAGCGGCCTCGCGCGAGCGGTGATGCCCCCGGACCTCGTCGTGGGACGGGTCAGTGAGATCCAGCCCGACGAGGCGGCCCGCAGCCTGATACTGCGGGTCGAGCCGGCCGCGCCCATCGACCAGCTCGATGTGGTGAAGGTCCTCGAATGGGTGTCCGCGTCATGATCGGCGCAGAGCGGTGATGGAGGCGGTGTCGTGATGGACGCAGTGTCGTGATGGACGCAGTGTCGTGATGGACGCAGTGTCGTGATCGGCGCAGTGTCGTGATCGGCGCAGTGTCGTGATGGACGAAGTGCCGTGAGCGACGAGCTCAAGGTGATTGCCCGCACCACGCTGGTCCTCTTCGGCGCGTACGTGCTGCAGCTCGGCCTGTTCAGCGACCTGAAGGTCTTCTCGGTGCACCCAGAGGTGCTGCTCGCGACCGGAGCCGGATCTGCAATATCGTGGGGTGCCGAACGCGGTGCCGTGGTCGGTTTCGCCGCAGGTCTGCTGGCTGATCTATCCCTGTCGGGACGGTTCGGGGTCACGGCACTGGCCTGGGGTGTGGCCTGCTACGGGCTCGGGTTGGTCTCCGAAGGACTGGCCCGGCGCTCCCGGATCGTCGATGCCGTGCTCATGGGCATCGGCGGTGCGGGCGGTGTCATCGCGTACGCGCTGGTCGCAAGCATCTTCGGCCAGCCCGCTCTCGGTGATGACAGGCTCCTGGTGATAATCGGCATGGTCGCGCTCTGGAACACGATCCTCAGCCCAGCGGTGGTTCCGCTGTGTCGCTGGGCCGGCCGGCACCCCGAGCTGAGAGCAGCTCGCTGAATGGACACCGACTCCTCCAAGGTGCGTCTGGGCGCGGTGGGCATCGTGGCGCTGTCGCTGTTCCTCGCGCTGTTCGCCCGGTTGTGGTTCCTCCAGGGGATCGAGCGCCAGGACTTCGAGGCGGCTTCGGTGTCGAACCGGTTGCGCGTGATCCACACCGAGGGACCCCGCGGCCGGATCCTCGATCGCAACGGCAAGGTGATCGTCGACAACCGCACGACGATCGTGGTGGCGCTGGACCGCGAACCGCTGCGGGAGAAGGTCTCGGGTCTCGACGAACGCGACGAGGGGGACCTCGAGAAGATCCGCGAGGGCCTCTGGGAGGACTTCGAGCACACCGCCGGGGCCCTGAGGTCCCTCGGCGTGCCCAACTCCGACGGCGGCCCGATGACACCCGAGGACATCTGGAAGCGGTATGCCGACAAGCGCTACTCCCCCCAGGAGCCCGTACCGGTGGCCGAGGACGTCGGCGTGGAGGTCGAGCAGTACCTGATGGAGCGCGCATCGCAGTTCCCGGGAGTGATCGTGGAGCGCCGCACGGTGCGTGAGTACCCCTACGGAACCCTCGCCGCGCACATCCTCGGCTACGTGGGAGAGATCAACGACGAGGAGCTGCTCGCCCGTGGCGGGGAGATCCCCGGCAGCGACCGGGAACCGGCGACAACAACCACGGTGCCCGGCCGCGACCCGAAGCCCTACGAGCCGGGTGACTCGATCGGCAAGACCGGGGTGGAGCGGGCCTACGAGGAGGATCTGCGGGCGGTGCCCGGCGAACGCACGATCGAGGTCAACGCGAAGGGTGAGATGCTAGATGTGGTCTCGGACACCCCGCCGATAGCGGGCGACGATCTGTGGTTGACCATCGACATCGACGTACAGGCGCTGACCGAGGCCCGACTCGCCGAGAAGATCGAGAGCCTGAAGGGAGGCAGGACCAGGGACGGGCGACCGACCGAGGCGAAACAGGGATCCGCGGTCATCACCGATCCACCCACCGGCGAGATCGTCGCGATGGCGAGCTACCCGACCTATGACCCACGGATGATCGTCAACGGGATACCGACCGCCATGTGGGAAGTGCTTCAGGACGAGGCGTCGGGTCTCCCGCTCAACAACTGGGCGATCCAGGGCGGATACGCACCGGGGTCGACCTTCAAGCCGATAACCGCCCTCGCGGGGATGCGCAGCGGGTTCATACGACCGGGCAACGAGACGTTCTACGACCAGGGTGTGTACCGGTTGCAGAACTGCTCATCGGGCAAGTGCGAGTTCCAGAACGCGGGTCGGGCCAGGTTGGGCTCGGTGGACCTGGTGCGGTCGCTCACAGCCTCGTCGGACGTCTACTACTACTGGATCGGCGAGAACCTCTGGCTCGGCCGGGGTGCCTATGGGGAGACTGCGATCCAGGACACAGCAGCCGACTTCGGGCTCGGCGAGCCGACCGGCATCGAACTGCCCGGTGAGATCAAAGGCCGCATGCCCACCCCCGAGAACCGCCGTGAGGCCTACGAGGCCAACCCCGAGGCGTTCATGACCGGCGACTGGTACACCGGTGACAACCTGAACACCGCGATCGGCCAGGGTGACGTCCTCGTCACGCCCCTGCAGCTCGCGAACACCTACGCCACCCTGGGCAACGGGGGCGCGGTGATGCGTCCACATGTCGGCCTGCGCACCACCCGGGCGATCGACCCCACCAGGGCGCCCGGGGAGGAGGGCAACTACGAGGTGGTGCGCACGATCGAACCCGAACAAGTGGGCACCGTGGAGATGACACCCGATCAGTACGGGAAGATCTTCCAGGGGCTCGTCGGTGTCACCCAGGATCCTTCGGGCACCTCCTACTCGGTGTGGCACGCCAACCCGACCGACTGGCCCTTCGCGGGCAAGACCGGCACCGCACAGGTCAGGGGCAAGGCCGACACGTCGGTGTTCGCCGGTTGGGGACCCGCGGTGCCGGGTGAGGCTCCCCGGTACGCGACCGCAGTGGTCATCCCGGAGGCCGGCTTCGGCAGCGAGGTGGCGGCTCCGTTGACCTTCGAGATCCTCGCTCCGGTCTCCCGTGGGCAGGTCGATCCGGTGTGCCCCGCGCTCGACCCGGCCCGCAACGAGTGCGAGGAGGCCAAGGCGCAGGCCTACGAACGTCTGGCGGCTTCGGTGGCGCCCCCTGATCCCGAAGCGACACCCGAAGGGTCGACCGGTGAGGTGCCGGATGACCGGGACGGATCCGGATGATCACCTCGACGGCTCGCAACAGGCCCGCCCCGCGCATCGCATCGCGGGACCTCACCGCGCCTTGGCACCACGTCGACGGGGTGCTCGTCGGCGCGGTCGCGATGGTGCTCGTGATGGGCTCGGTGATGGTCTTCGGAGCCACCCGCTACACCGACGCCAAGGCGGATCTGATCTGGCGTCACCTCGGTTTCATCCTGGTTGGGGTCGTGGCGGGGACCCTGGTGGCGATGGTGGACTACCGGCGTGTTCTGTCCTGGTGGCCGGTGCTCTACACGGTGTCGATGCTCGCTCTCGTGGGCGTGCTGACACCGCTGGGCTCCACGGTGAACGGCACCTCGGGTTGGTATCGCCTGGGTCCCCTCTCGCTGCAGCCTGCCGAGCTCGCCAAGTTGACCACGATCCTGGCGGTGGCGGCGTTCCTCGGATCGTCCGAGCGCGTCGACTGGCGTCGGGTCATCGTTGCACTCGGCATG
>CAYVYG010000369.1:0-3596 GCA_964454385.1 uncultured Microthrixaceae bacterium | reverse complement strand
CACGGGTGGCCCCGAGCCGGATCCCGCACGGATCGAGGCGTTCCGGGCCCGGATGGATGACGACCTCGACACTCCGGGCGCGATGGCGATCGTGTTCGGCTGTGTCACCGACGCCAACCGCGCACTCGACGATGGCGACGAGGCAACTGCTGCGCCGGTGGTTGCTGCGTGGCGGTCGATGCTCGATGCGGTCGGCCTCGAGGTCACTTTGGAGACAGGCGAGCTTCCGACCGAAGTGCTGGAGCAGTGCCGCCGGCGCGACGAGGCCCGCGCGGCACGGGACTTCGCGACCGCGGACGCAATCCGGAACTCACTGGTCGAGGCGGGTTGGATCGTCGAGGACACGCCCTCGGGCACGACCGTCCGCCCCCGCCTGACCCCCGCCTGACCCCCGCCAGACCCCGGCGAACCCCGGCGAACCCCGCCGAACTGCGCGTCCTGGCGGACCGCATGCGGGCGCCAGCACGCGCAGTTCGGTGATCACGGGAACTTCTTGAGCCCGGGTCACGTCTCAACTGGCATGAGAAGCACCACTACATGCGGACATCGGCTCTTGATGTCAGCGCGTTGGCTGGTCGATCGGGAGGACACATGTCATCGAAAGTCATTCGCCCACTCAACTCACAACGGCAGTCCCGCCCGGCGCGGGCGGGGTTGCTGGCGCTGACGACCGTGCTGGTGGTCGCAGTTGCCGGATGCGGCACTGGTAGCGCCGGTGACGGAGCCGCTTCAGATGCCCTGCCCGATGGTGGCTGGATCGATGGGGCGCCACCGTCGCGTGACGGCGGCGCGTCGGATGATTCGCTGAGCGTCGACTCCCATGCCGAAGACATGGCGCCTGAGTCCTCGACGATGCCGGCGCCGGAGGAGACCGAAACGCCGTCGGCGTCATCTCCGCCTTCACGGTCGTCGTCGCCGCTGCGGGCCGGCAACATCGACGACAACGCTGACTTCGCAGGCTTTCTCGACTACCTGTCCAGAGTCGAGGAGCTGGGGATCCCCTACCGTCGCCTGGATCCGACGGGGCGCGTCATGGTGACCGTGAAGTCCGGCGCCGGAGATCCGATCGCAGGTGCGGAGGTGGTCGTGCGTGCTGACGGCGAGGAGGTCACGAAGTTGCGGACAACCGCGGACGGCACAACACGATTCCATCCGGTCGCATATGATGTGGCCGACGCATCGTTGTCGATCGCAGTTGGGGACGTGAGCCAGGACACCCAAGCGGGCGGCGAGGTGACCCTGGTGACCGGTAGCACCGAAACGCCCTCTGTCGTGCCGCTCGACATCGCGTTCGCGATCGACACCACTGGCTCGATGGGCGATGAGCTGGATCGCCTGAAGGACTCGGTCACCTCGGTGGTCGACCGCATCGAGGAGCTCCCCGGTTCGCCGGACGTGAGACTGGCGATGACCGCGTACCGGGACGAAGGCGATGAGTACGTCACGGCCACCCACGACTTCACTGGCGACGTAGGGGAGTTCCGGGAGGCCCTGGCAGGTCTCGAGGCTGACGGTGGAGGTGACACGCCGGAAGCTCTCGACGAGGCGGTAGCGGAGGCGTTGACTGTTCCCCAGTGGCGTGATCCCTCGGAGGCGACCCAGCTCTTGTTCGTCATCAGCGATGCCGGCGGTCACCCGGACCGTGCGGTGGATGAGCCCTACACCGAGTCCATGAAGCAGGCGGCTGAACGGGGGATCAAGATCGTCCCGATCGCAGCCTCCTCCACCGACGACCAGGCCGAGGTGGCGTTCCGTCAGTTGGCCCAGTTCACCGGTGGGCGCTTCGTGTTCCTGGCCTACGGAGTCGACGGGGCCGCAGTCGGTGGGTCCACAGACATCGCATCCACCGACTACGAGGAGCTGAGCCTCGACGACCTGATCGTTCGGTTGGTGGCCGACGAGCTCTTCGCTCGCACCGGCGTGGATGAGCCGGTGCCCACAACTGGAACCACGGTACCCACGACGCATCCTCCCGGGCAGTGAGTTGTCCGTGAGCTGCTCGTGCCGACCACCCGGACACCCCGGCGAACTGCGCGTGCTGGCGGACGGCACCCGGGCGTCACAACGCGCACTTCGCGGGTACGGCACGCTGATTGCAACCGTTGTTACCGATGGGTAACCTACTGCGAGTAGCAATTAGTCCACCGCGCGGTTCAACAGCAGCGTTGCCGAGACCCGGGCGGCACCCTGGGATCGATGAATGGACCGTGCGCCGAGGTTCGGAAGCCGACCGTCGAGGCCGACGACCAGATACGGCGCCCGTCCGACGGGGCCGAAACACATGGATGGTGAAACATGGGCGAGTTCTCCCTCGAACTGAACGAGGACCAACTTCAGATCAAGAAGTGGGTGCACGACTTCGCGGAGAAAGTCGTGCGTCCGGCCGCCGAGGAATGGGACGAGCGCGAAGAGTTCCCCTGGCCGATAGTCGAGGAGGCAGCAGAGGTGGGGCTCTATGGCTTCGACTTCATGGCCCAGGCCATCATGGGCGACCCATCCGGTCTCACCCTGCCGGTAGTGATAGAGGAGCTGTTCTGGGGCGATGCCGGAATCGGTTTGTCCATCTTCGGATCGGGGCTCGCGGCGGCCGGGATAGCCGGCAACGGCACACCCGAACAGGTCATGGAGTGGGTGCCCCAGTGCTACGGCACAGCTGAGAAGATCCAGTTGGGTGCATTCTGTGTGTCCGAACCCGATGCAGGCTCCGACGTCTCCTCGTTGCGCACGCGTGCGGTTTACGACGAGACCTCAGATGAGTGGGTGCTCAACGGGACCAAGGCTTGGATCACCAACGGAGGGATCGCGGACGTCCACGTGGTGGTTGCGACGGTGGACCCGGAGCTCAAGGGTCGCGGCCAGGCGAGCTTCGTCGTTCCTCCGAACACTCCCGGGCTCTCCCAGGGCCAGAAGTACAAGAAGCACGGCATCAGGGCGTCCCACACCTCCGAGGTGGTGCTCGACGACGTGCGCATTCCCGGGTCCTGCCTGCTGGGCGGCAAGGAGAAGCTCGACGAGAAGCTGGCCAAGGCACACGAAGCGATCGAGAACCCGGCGGTGTCCTCAGGCAAGCAGCCTGCCATGGCAACCTTCGAGGCCACTCGCCCCACCGTGGCGGCGATGGCTGTTGGCGTAGCTCGCGCGGCATATGAGTATTCGCTTCAGTACGCTCAGGAACGCGTTGCGTTCGGAAGGCCGATCATCATGAACCAGGCGATCGCTTTCATGCTCGCCGACATGGCCACCCAGATCGACGCATCCCGCCTGCTCACACACCGCGCAGCATGGCTGAGCCGCAACGGCACCTTCGAGAACGCCGAGGGCTCCATGTCGAAGCTTCATGCAGGCCGCACCGCCGTGTGGGTGACCGAACGGGCGATCCAGATCCTCGGAGGCTACGGCTACACGCGCGAGTACCCGGTCGAGCGTTGGCACCGCGACGCGAAAATCATGGACATATTCGAGGGCACCGAACAGATCCAGCAGCTGGTGATCTCCCGGGCGATCTCAGGTCTGCGCATCGAGTAGCCCACATCCCTGCTATTACAAGGGAGTCGGCTGTTCGTGGGTTCGGCTCTACGGCGAGTCCGAAGGCCCGG
>CAYVYG010000368.1:0-3604 GCA_964454385.1 uncultured Microthrixaceae bacterium | reverse complement strand
GTCTACGGCGTCGCGGTGACGCCACCGTGGTCGATCCTGCACGGATGGACCGCTCCCGGCTGGTGGTGCTGTTGGCCCTGCTCGGGCACCTACCGTGCGAGGGTGCGGTGGTCGGACTGCGCCGCGCTCTTGCGTGTGTGGACCCTCGGGTCTCCGCCGCTGCAGCGGCCAGCCTGGTGGGTCGTGGCGTCGCAGTCGGCGACGACCGGATCGCTGTGCTGTGTCGGGAGCCGATGGCGCGCAAGGTGCTGGTCGACCGGTTGGTCCCATCCGGGAGTGCGTTCCGGTTACCGGCTCACGCTCTGAGCGCCGTGTCGATCGCAGAGTCGCACCTGGTCACCTGGCTAGCCGGGACCACGCAGCTGCGTCGCGAGCCTGATGAGGTCGAGCACCGGTGTGTGCTACCGGCACACCGTGAGTGGGGCATTGGTGACGTTCACGTGTTCGCCTTCCGGGTGAACGCACCGCATTGGCTGGCCGAACGCGACTGGGTCGTCGGTGCCGTCGGCCCCTTCGACCCGTCCGCTCAGCTTGCGATGAGCGTCGCGCATGGCTTCGCTGCACACTCCCTGTACGAACCGGAGGCTTCGATGGGCCACGCAGAGCACCTTGTCGCGATCACTCAGGCGCTCCATGGCGAACGCCGGGACCCCTGAACTGGGTCCCCCGGACCTAGTGGGCTGGCCCCCAGCCGACTTGCGTGGCTGGTGTCGCCGCTGCCGAGTGGTACGCCCGTGGGGGAGAAGCTGTCAGTACGAGGCGAGCGGGCGCCCGATCCGGTCGAGTGCATGCAGAGCGCCCGGGCGCCCGATCCGGTCGAGTGCATGCCAAGGCGCCCGGGCGCCTTGCGGGACGGGTGTAGATGCGCTCCCTGGAGCCACGGTGTACCAGATCGCGTGGGCGGATTCGTCGGCGGAGGCTGTTTTACGGACCACGGCGCGTTCATCAACGGTCAGGTCTCCTCTGGTCGCGTGCAGGCAGTGAGTCCGGGCCTGGGCTCCAAGTACGACGTGCGGATCCGCGCCAAGGCCAACGGCCACTGGGTCCCTGGTCGCCCGCAGGGAGCATCACCCTCTGACCCCCACCCCACGCGGTTCTGTTGTGCCCCACGCCGGTTCTGTTGTGCGTGCGTTGCACATGGTGCAACGCACGCACAACAGAACGAGGGAAGAGGTGCGAGGGGTCAGGAGATCATCTCGGCGAGAGCCTCGCGGTGCAGGATCGCCGCTTCGCCTCCGGCGTCGGGTTCGGCCTCACCGAAGTGGATCCGCCGGTCGAGGATCCGCACCATGATCGCGGCGTGGCGGTACGCGGCGTAGACCAGGAACCAATCGAGCTCAAGCGGTTCGATCCCAGAGGACGCGGCGTAGCGCTCGCTCGCGGCATCGGGCGTCATGAACTCGGGCAGGCCGGGCAGTCCCAGGTCGACGGTTATGTCCTGGAAGAACCGGTGAAGGAAGATCATCCACCCGAGATCCACTTCCCTGGGCGCGATCCCCGCCATCTCCCAGTCGAACACTGCGACCGGTTCGAAGTCCCGGTACATGATGTTGCCGATCCTGGCGTCGCCCCATGACAACACCGGGTAGCGGGCATCGGCAGTAGCTGGCCAGTGGTCCTCCAGCCAGCTGCGGGCACGCTCCACGAGATCGATCGAGTGTCCAGCGCATGCCCAGCGTTCGTAGCCGACCCAGCGGTTGAAGTGGCGGTGCAACGCTGTCCCGCCAGGCTCCTCGTAGTGGAGGAAGGCGGTCGAGCATGCGGCGCCGGGATCCGGTTCCAGTGGGGTGGCGTGGATCCGTGCGAGCGTGTCGATGCTCGCGTCCTGCAGGCGGCGCCTGTCCGCTTCGGAAGCCTCTGTGAGGAAGCTCTCGATCGGATATGGCATCACGTCCGGGGGCACCTCACCGTGCTCGCGGTCCATCACGAAGAACTCACAGCCGATGGCCCGGCGGTCGGTCTCGATCCAGCGGATGGCTGGCACCGGGGCATCGGCGAGGCGTCCCACGACATCCATGACCTTTGCCTGGGCGACCAGGTCGTAGCGCGGGAACGCCGGCATCGCATCGTGCGCCGCTGCGAGGCGGGCCACGAGTTCCGCGGACTCGGTGCTGTCGCCGTTGCGCCAGCTGGCCTCGAACAGCACGGTCTCCGATGACATACCGTTGTCAGGCACCGAGAGATCGCTCACCCGCGGATCGTCGACCCTGGTTGCGAGCCAGCGTTGCAAGCGGTCGCGCAGGTCCTCGGGATCCCGGGTCGTGCGCCGGATATCGGTGTCGATCGATTCCGTAGGGTCCACCTCTTCGTTCACTTGTTCCCCTCCGGCACATGTGGTGCCGACGCTCTGTCATATTGCCGACGCTATGTCGTGTTACCGACGGTGCGGCAACGATACAAGTCCCCGAGGGCAACCGTGAGCGCAGCGCAGAGGCAGCCTCATCACCTACGCTCCCAGCTGGCGGGTCTCGTCTCAGCTTCGATGGCCTACCGCAGATGGCCAGCTTCACCGCAGATGATGAGGGGGTGGCCGCTCACCAGCGATCGGATCGGTGCTCCACGCAGGGATCGTTGGCCGACAGGACGACAGGATGGAGGAGATGGACGAGATGGCCGAACAGATACCACTGGTCGATTACCTGGTGCTGGGCGACGAGCCGCATCTGGTCGCACAGCAATGCACAGACTGCGGTGCCCGCTACTTCGAGCGACGGCACAGCTGCGCTGCCTGCGGTGGTCACGGGGAGTCGCAGTTCACGGCTGTCGACATCCCCACCGAGGGCGAACTGGTCACCTTCACGATCGTCTCGTTCGCGGCGCCCGGGGTGCCGGTCCCGTTCGTAGCGGGGGTGGTTGACTGCGGTGGCACGCGAGTGCGCGGCAACGTCATCAACACCGACCCGGACCCCGAGCACGTCCACACCGGCATGTTGGTGCGCCTCGCCACCTACTCACTGGGAACCGACGACGAGGGAACCGAGGCGATCGGGTTCGGATTCGAACCAGTTGAAGCGGACACGGCCGGCGCCGGCACCGCCGCCGCGTGACCGACCAAACAGCCCCGACTCGCAAGCCCGCAACAGCTCTGACCATGACGGAGGAGAACCGATGAGCGACACGATGTGGATCCTGGGGATCTCGATGACGAAGTTCGGCAAGCGGCCTGAGTCCGACCTGGTCGACCTGGCCGAGGAGGCCGCCCTCGGTGCCCTCGATGACGCGGGCATGAACATCGACGACGTCGGTGTGCTGGCCGCGGGGAATCTGGTGAGTGCCTCTGCAGGCATCGGTCAGATGCTCCAGAAGCAGATCGGCCAGACCGGCATCCCGGTGTACAACGTGTCGAACGCGTGTGCCACGGGTGCCACCGCGCTGCGGACCGCGATGATGAGCGTGAAAGCGGGCGAGAGCGACGTCGGGCTAGCGGTGGGGGTCGAGAAGCTCGCAGGTGCGGGTCTGCTCTCTGGTGCTTCGCGCAAGAGCGACTCCGACACATGGGAGCCACATGGTCGTCAGGGTGCGGTGGCCCCCTTGGACGGGCGCATCGGCACCGAGACGATGCCGGGGGTGTTCGCCCAGATCGGCATGGAGTACGGCCATCGCT
>CAYVYG010000367.1:0-3626 GCA_964454385.1 uncultured Microthrixaceae bacterium | reverse complement strand
CGATCCAGCAGTTCCTGATCGCGCAGAACTACCCCGGGATCCTCGACGCGATCACCCCCAGCTCGCCGTTCCCCGACGCGATGTCGATCGCTCCCGGCGTCATCGACTGCGCGCTGCTCGCCAACTACTACAGCAGCGAGCAGGGCTCCGCGCTGAGCACGCAGCAGCGCCGGGCGATCAACGGTCACCTGTCGGGTCTGACCTGCGTGATGTGGGACCAGACCTTCGTGCCGGTAGCGGATCCTTCCCGTTGCGGCTTCGGTGATGCCGCCGGCGCGGTCGTCGATTCCCTTCCCGGGCTCGCCGGAGGCCTGCCGACGGTGCCCGACAGCGAGGCCTATGATCCCGATACCAACCCCGGGGGTCTGCGCTGCACCATGCAGGACTCGTACCCGCAGATCTTCGACGAGGACCCAGAGACGGGTTTCGCCGAGCGTCCGGTCGACAACATCGGTGTTCAGTACGGCCTCGACGCGCTCAACTCGGGCGTGATCGACGTCGAGGAGTTCCTCGATCTCAACGAGCACGTCGGGGGGATGGACATCGATGCGAACTTCGTGCGCCAGCGCATGGAGGCCGATCCCGACACCGTCGAGAAGGTCTACGAGACCGGTCGCATCACCGCCCGTGGGCCACTCGCGCAGATCCCGATCATCGTGACCAACACCTACACCGACCCCGAGGGTGACATCCACGACCGATTCCGTATGTTCTCGATGGAGCAACGACTCGCGGCCGATGACGGCACCCGTGCGCCGGGCTACGTCATGTGGACCAGGCCGTCGCCGCCCGAGGGCAGCCTTACCGACCAGCTCGCGGGCGCAGCGGATGCCGGAGCATCCGCGATCCGCGTCGCGGATGAGTGGGCTACGGCACTGAGGGTCGACGGTAGCGACGAGCCGATCGAACGGCGTCTCGCGGACACCAGGCCCGACGGCGCGGTCGACACCTGCTTCGACCTCGAGGGGCAGGTGGTGGAAGCGGGAGAGGACGTGTACCGCGGACCGGGGCCCTGCACCGACCCCTATCCCATGGGTGGTGATCCACGGACCACCGCTGGTGCGCCGCTCGCCAACGACATCGTCAAGTGCGCTCTGCAGCCGGTCGACGACGCGGTGCGTTCGGGGGTCTACGGGGTGGAGCTCACCGCCGCCCAGATCGAACGGCTCGAGTCGGTGTTCCCCGACGGGGTGTGCGACTGGTCGGTCCCGGGGGTCGGTCAGGTGCCGGTCGGTGAGCCCTGGCAGCGCTTCGACTGACCAGACGCGGACGCATCGGCTACGGCGCTATCTTCGGTCCGTGGCAACACTGTGGGACCTCATCATCGAGCGGGCCGATGCGACGCCGGACCGCGACATGTTCATCGACGAAGCCGGCCGGCGCGTGAGCTTCGGTGAGTTCCGGGAGCGCGCCGAGCGGGTCGCCGCCGTGTTGCACTCCCGGGGGGTGGGCGCGGGGACGCCGGTGACCTGGCAGCTCCCCTCCTGTGTCGACGCGGGCGTGGCATCGGGCGCCCTCGCACGTCTCGACGCACTGCAGTGCCCGGTGCTGCACCTGTACCGCCAAAAGGAGCTCGGCTTCGTGATGCGTCGCACACGAGCCCGGTTCTGCCTGGTGCCGGGCGAGTGGGGCGGCTTCGACTACGTGGCGATGGCCGAGGAGGTGGCCGGCGGGCTCGACGCCCCGCCGGTGGTCATCGACCTCCGCGAGCTGATCGGAGCCGAGGCCCCCGACCCCGGTGAGCTGCCGCCACCTCCCAGCCATGCCGCCGGTGACGAACCGGTGCGGTGGATCTACTCGACATCGGGCACCACGTCGGACCCGAAGTGTGTCCAGCACACCGACGCGACCCTGATCGCGGGTGGGCGCGGGCTGGCCGATGCGCTCGAGATGTCGGCCGACGACGTCGGTTCCATAGCCTTCCCGTTCGCGCACATCGCAGGCCCCGACTACCTGATCATGATGCTGCTCAGCGGGATGTCGGCGGTCATCGTGAGCGCCTTCGCCCCGGGCCCAGCGGTCGAGCTGTACCGCCGTGAAGGGGTGACGATGGCCGGTGGTGCCACCGCGTTCTACCAGATGTTCCTCGCCGAGCAGCGCAAGCAGCCCGGCGAACCGATCATCCCCACCCTGCGGGCCCTCTCCGGTGGCGGGGCGGCGCTACCGGCGCAGCTCTACCGGGAGGTGCGCGACGAGATGGGGATCAAGATCTGCCACGGCTACGGGATGACCGAGATCCCGATGATCACCCAGGGCTCACCGTCGGACGACGACGACCAGCTGGCGCACACCACGGGTGCTCCAGTCACCGGCGCGCAGGTGCGCATCGTCACCGAGGACGGTTCGGAGGCGCTTGTCGGAGTCGACGGCGAGGTGCGGGTCAAGGGACCGATGGTCACCGTCGGCTACACCGAGGACGACCTGAACGAGGACGCGTTCGACGACGACGGCTGGTTCCGCACGGGCGACATCGGACACCTGCGCAGCGATGGTCACGTCGTGCTCACCGGACGCCTCAAGGACGTCATAATCCGCAAGGGCGAGAACATCTCTGCCAGGGAGATCGAGGAGCTGTTGCACCAACACCCGGGTGTCGCCGACGTCGCGGTCATCGGGATACCGGATGCCGAACGCGGTGAGCTCGTCTGCGCGGTCGTGGAACCGCCCGAGGGAGCAGAGGCGATAACCTTCGAGGAGATGGTCTCGTTCCTCGGCGACGCGGGGCTCACCCGGTTCAAGACGCCCGAACGCCTCGAGGTCCTCGAGTCGCTCCCGCGCAACGAGACCCTGCGCAAGGTGCTCAAGTACAAGCTGCGCGAGCAGTTCTCCTGATCTTTCGAGCCAGGGGCCGGCAGAGCTCCGGTTAGCGCTCTCGAGTGGAGAGCCCCGGGTGCGACAGGTCCGGCGCGGACCGGACAGCGCGGCTCAGTCGCGGTGGCGGGCCCGGCTGGGTGCGACCCTGGGCGGCTCGCCGGGCATCTTCGGGTACTGGGGAGGCCACGGGGCATCGCCGAGGCCGGCCGCCATGTCTCGTTCGTGCCAGGCGAGAAGCGCTTCGAGTGACTGGCGCCGCTCCCAGCGCTGCTCCCACGGATCACCGCGCTCGGCGAGGCGCCCGGGCACCGTGAGAGCGGTCAGTGCCTCGGGGTCGACGGTCGGGAGCTCGTCCCAGGAGATCGGTGTCGAGACCTGGGCGCCGACACGGGGGCGCACCGACCAGGCGCCGAAGACGGTCTTGTGCGGTGCGTTCTGGTTGAAGTCGACGAACACCCGCTGGCCGCGCTGCTCCTTCCACCAGGCATCGGTCAGCTCCCCGGGATGTCGTCGCGCCAGCTCGCGAGCTGTGGCGACGGCTGCTGATCGCACCTGCATCGGGCTCCAGCGCGCGATCAGCGGTACATAGACGTGCAATCCCTTGCTGCCCGAGGTCTTCACCCAGCTCTCGATGTCGAGCTCGCCGAGCAGCTCCCGTACCAGGAAAGCAGCGTGACGAACCTCGTCGAAGCCGACCCCGGGACTCGGGTCGAGGTCGATCCGCAGCTCGTCGGAGTGTTGCGGATCCGAGGCGCGTGTCGGCCAGACGTGGAAGCCGGGACAGCCCAGGTTCACCGCCCACAGCACGTGCG
>CAYVYG010000366.1:0-3630 GCA_964454385.1 uncultured Microthrixaceae bacterium | reverse complement strand
CAACATCCCCCCGCGCGAGCGCGACATCGCAATGGTGTTCCAGAGCTATGCGCTCTACCCCCACATGACGGTCCGCCGCAACATCGAGTCACCGCTGGTCGCGAACCGCAGGACCCGGCTACCGGCGCCGGAACGCACCCAGCGCCTCCAGGAAGCCGCGGAGATCCTCGGTCTGGGTGACTACCTGAACCGCAAGCCCAGGGAGCTCTCCGGTGGTCAACGCCAGCGGGTCGCCCTGGCACGGGCGATCGTGCGCCGGCCCGAGGCGTTCCTCATGGACGAGCCGTTGTCCAACCTCGACGCCAAGCTGCGCACCCAGACCCGGCTCGAGCTGGTCGAGCTGCACCGTCGCCTCGGAACGACCTTCGTGTACGTCACCCACGACCAGGTCGAGGCGATGACGATGGCCGACCGCATCGCGATCATCGAGGACGGCCACGTCCAGCAGGTGGGCAGGCCCCAGGAGGTCTACGACCTACCCGCGAACCTGTTCGTCGCCCAGTTCATCGGCAACCCTCCCATGAACACCATCACGGGCACCGTCACGCAGCGTACCCCCACGACGACGATCACGACCGAAGCGGGGGTCGTCGACACCACCTCTTCAGCGGCACCCGGGCAGGGTAGCGAAGTCGTGGTCGCGGTGCGCCCGGAGCACATGACCATCGGGCCCTCCGATGCCGGAGCCACCGCACACGGCCTACACGGCACGGTGGAGAACATCGAGATGCTCGGCCACGAGCGACACCTGCTCGCACGGGTCGGTCCGGGTGTGATGGTGGCGCGTCTCGATCCGCAACTCGCTGCGCCGGCGGTCGGTGATCCCGTGCTATTGACCGTCGACCCAGCTCGGATGCACCTGTTCGACCCGGTCACCACCCTGCGACTGGGTGCGGACCGCGGACTGTCCGCAACGCCACAGGTGTGGGACGACCCGCATCGTGGATCGGAGACGCCGCGGTGACCACCAGCGTCGGGGATTCACCCGACCGGGCGACCAAACGAACCTCACAGAAGGTCCGTGAGGGTCTGCTCGGCTGGCTGTTCCTGGCGCCGGCGCTCACGGTGTTCGTGGCGTTCTTCTACTACCCGCTCTACCGGCTCGTCGACATGGCGTTGCACCGCGAGAACCGCTTCGGCATCGGCGTCGCGCCCTACGTGGGGCCCTCCCAGATCTTCGACACCCTGACAGGCAACGACTTCGTCGAAGGAGTGATCCACTCTGCGCTGTTCATGGTCTACACGGTGCCCCTCGGTCTGGTGCTCGGAGTGGTGCTGGCGGTCGTCGCGAACCGCCGCTTGCGCGGCATCAGGTTCTTCCAGACGGTGTTCTCGTCGACCGTCGCCACCTCGGTGGCGGTCGCGTCGGTGATCTTCTTCACGCTGGTCAACCCCGAGGTCGGCTACTTCAAGGACGTCTCATGGTTGAGCCTCGCGGATCCCGACACGGCCCTCTTCTCGGTCAGCCTCTCGTCGGTGTGGCAGAACCTGGGGCTCACGTTCATCATCGTGTTGGCCTCGTTGCAGGCGGTGCCTGCGGAGATGGAGGAAGCAGCCGCCCTGGACGGATACGGCCCGCTGCGACACTTCTTCCGCATCACCGTGCCCATGATCAGCCCCGCGCTGCTGTTCCTGGCCGTGGTGCTCGTGGTGCACGCCCTGCAGGCGTACGCCCAGATCGAGCTGCTCACCAATGGCGGTCCCGGCACCGCCACCGAGACCCTGCTGTACAAGATCGCCGATCCCCAGGGCATCCGATCCACCGGGGTGAAGGCGTCGATGTCCCTCGGGCTCTTCGTGCTCACCGCGGCCGTGGCCGCGATGCAGTACGGATTGCTCTCGAAACGGGTCCACTATGGCGACTGAGGGCGCGGCTCCCACCGCCGAGATCCACACCCAACGACCTCGCCCGCAGCCACCGCTGGAAGCGCGCGGCGGCAACCCCGGTCTGCGGCGACGGTTGGTCACCGCCGGCTGGTACACCACGCTCGTCGCGCTGTCGGTGGTGATCCTGTTCCCGATCTACATGCTGGTCCTGCGTGCCATCTCATCGCCGATCGCGTTCATCAACGCCGGCCAACCGCTGTGGCTCGTGCAGCCGGAATGGGACATCTTCTCGCGGGCATGGTCCGGAGCGGGCATGGCACGGGCGATGCTCGTAAGCGTGATGATCACCGCGGTGATCGTGGTCGCCCAGTTCCTCACGTCGGTGCTTGCGGCATATGCGTTCGCCTTCTTGGAGTTCCCGTTCCGCAGACTCATGTTCGCGATCGTGATCGGGACCCTGCTGCTACCGATCGAGGTGACCCTCATAGCCAACGTGCGCACCATCAGGGAGCTGGGCTGGCTCAACTCGGTGCAGGGCCTCTCGTTCCCCTTTCTCGCCACCGCACTCGGCATCTTCTTGATCCGTCAGGGCTTCCTCGGCATCCCTCGGGACCTGCGCGACGCGGCCACCATCGACGGTTTCGGACACCTCGGGTTCATGTTCCGGGTGGCGGTACCGCTCGCCAAGCCGGTCATCGGCTCGTTCCTCGTGATCTCGTTCCTGTCGGCATGGAACCAGTACGTCTGGCCCCGCAACGCCACCGACTCGAGCAAGTGGCAGACGGTCCAGATCGCGCTGCGTACACTGACCACCACGAGGATCGACGAGGTCAACCTCGCCTTCGCCGGCGCCATCATCGCGGCGTTGCCGCTGGTGGTGTTGCTCGTCTTCTTCCAACGACAGATGGTACGGGGTCTCACAGCAGGCGCGGTGAAGGGCTGAGGTCCCCGAGAGAGACCGATTTTCCCTAGACACGACCCATTGGGGTGACCATGACAAAGATGAGCTTCCGAGGTGGTTCACGAGAGCTGCTCGCAGGACTGCTGGCAGCGTTCGCCCTGTTGGCAGCAGCGTGCAGCAGCGACAACTCCGACGACGGGTCGGGTTCGGCGTCCGGCTCCTCGGGAGAGGTCTCGGCAGAGGACTGCCCGGTCGATGCGCTCGACGACGCCGAGGGGCCTGTGGAGATCACCGTGTGGTACGCGATCGTCGGGCTAGCGGCCGACACGGTGGAGGAGTTCGCCAAGGAGTACAACGACTCCCAGAAGAAGGTGAAGGTCACCGCCGAGTCCCAGGGCGCGAACTATGAGGAGCAACAGAAGAAGTTCCTGGATGCGCTGCCTGACCCGGCGACACTGCCCGACATCATGTTGGCCGAAGACACCAACACCCAGACGATGATCGACTCGCAAGCCGCGATCCCGGCTCAGTCCTGCATAGAGGCTGACCCCACCGCCGGCGAGGTCTACGACAACCTGATGCCGGCGGTGGCCAAGGGCTACTCGGTCGAAGGTGTCCAGTGGCCCGCTGCGTTCGGTGTGTCCACCCCTGTGCTGTACTACAACAAGTCGCACTTCGCGGCCGCGGGCCTCGACCCCGATGACCCACCCTCCAACCTGGAGGAGATCCGAAGCGCCGCACAGGCGATCGCCGATGCGAAGGCGGCCGGCAAGGTCACCAAGGGTGACGGGACCCCGGTGCCCGACGGGGCGCCCTTCGTGTTCCGCGCCGATGCCTGGTGGCTCGAGAACCTCTCGTCGTCGGCCCACAACGAGCTCGTCAACGAGAACAACGGCCGCGAC
>CAYVYG010000365.1:0-3674 GCA_964454385.1 uncultured Microthrixaceae bacterium | reverse complement strand
GGAGAAGGTGAAGAAGGTGAAGATCCTCACCGAGGAGTGGATGCCGGACTCGGACCTGCTCACTCCGACCTCGAAGCTCAAGCGTCGCGGCGTCAGGGAGCGCTTCCGCGAGGAGATCGAATCGCTCTACGGTTGAGGGCCTGGCTCCGCTCTGGTTCTTGGGCGGGTCTGTTCAGCCCGGGCCTGTGGTCCTCTCGGAACCCCGCGACCCCGATGCTGCATCGTTGCGCCGGGAGAACGGCTCAACCTGCGCCCGCTGAGCGGGGGTGCCCACCGAGAGCGTTTGCTCAACGTGGTGGTGGCCGGTCCCTGTAGGGGTCGACCTCCACGTAGCGCGGGTCGATCTCGCCGTAGCGCAGCGGACGCAGGAGCAGGTCGATTGCGGTCCACAGCATCCTGGAGGGGGGAAAGAACAGGATCGGCCCGACTGCCCCTATCAGCACCATCACCAACAACAGCCACCATCCGGTGGGATCTGGGTAGGAGATCATGACGGTGGTGAACAAGACCACGAACATGGTGCCGAACACCGCAACCGTGTTCGTGGCGAGGGAGCCGATCCAGTGCCCGTCCACGCGTTCGAAGCGCAGGGTGCAGGTCGGACACCGCGTCTCCATGGTGAACCAGCGCCGGAAGATGTGGCGTCCCCCGCAGGCGGGGCAGTGCGCAGCCAGACCCCGCAAGAGGATCCGGCGCGGCCTGACGCCGAGTTGTCGGGCAGTCGGGATCTCACGGCGCAGGCGCGGGCGGTGCTGTTCGGGGTGAGCCGGAGTGGCGCGCCTCGACAGCCGGCGGTCGGCGGGCACCGCCGCGCCGTGCCGCGCGGGAGGCGGCGACGGTGGACCGGGATTCGGCTCGGGTTCCGTGTGCCGGCGCTGCCCGGCATCGCCGGTCGGCTCTGTCCGTTCTGTCCGTTCTGTCCGTTCGGCAAGATCGGCAGGATCGGTCCGTTCGGCGCGTCGTTCGCTCACCGGATCAGGATCGCACGTAGCCCTTCAACATGTCGATCGCCCCCAGATCCCGTTGCGCGGAGTCGGGTATGAGGTTGGCCGGGAACTGCACCGGTCCGGCCCCGAGCAGCACCCGGCGTCGACCAGCAGCGTCTTCGGTCTCGAAGGTGCGCCACGGTCCGCGCCGCACCCGCACCTCCACGATCTCGCCGGCGGGGGCGCTCCACACGGTCCTCCATGCGACCTGATCGCAGATCCGACCCTCCTCGACGACCACCCGGCATCCACGAGCAGCGATGAGCAGACCGAGAGCCGCGATCGCGAACGCGATTGCGGTGAGCCAACCGGACGGCTCTGCCGAGTCGTCGTGGGCGAACACCCAGGTCACCGACAGGGCCGACACGGCTGCGCAGATGAGCGCGGCCAGGGTGAAGGGCGCAGAAACGAGCGTGGAGCCTCGCAACACCACCCGGCGCTCGGGGTCCTGGCCGGGCGTGCGGTCGTGGGTAGGGCTGCGGTCGTGGTCCACCACCGGCTCCGTCATCGTGGTCGTACCCGCTGCTCGGGCGGCACGGCGCTTTCGTGGACCATACCGTTGTGGTGTGAGTGGATCCGAGTTGAGCGCCGGCGTGGCCGGTCCGATCGAGGGGCATCCGACGGCTCCGGGTGGGCTCATCGTCGCCGATGACGACCGCGCCATACGAGAGTCGCTGGCGAGGATGCTCGAAGCCGAAGGTCACGAGGTGCGCACGGTATCGAACGGGGCCGAGGCGCTGGAGGAGCACCGCCGTCGCGCTGCGGAGCTGATAGTGCTCGACCTCATGATGCCGGGTGTCGACGGACTGAGCGTGTGTCGCGTGCTGCGATCCGAGCACGACGGGGTCCCGATCCTCGTTCTCACCGCGCGCGGATCGACGACTGATCGCGTTTCGGGACTGGATGCCGGTGCAGATGACTACCTGCCCAAGCCCTTCGATCCCCGGGAGTTCCTCGCGCGTGTGCGGGCGCTGCTCCGCAGAGCCTCTCCGGACACCGGTGGCCCGCCGCCCCGGCGATTGGTGGTCGCTGACCTGGAGATCGATCCCGATGCGCGGCTCGCCTGGCGGTCCGGCGAACCCCTCGAGTTGACCCGTACCGAGTTCGACCTGTTGTGCCACCTGGCCCGCAACGCAGGGATCGTTCTGAGTCACAGCGACATCTACGAACAGATCTGGGGTTACGACTTCGGACCGGACTCGAAGAACCTCGCGGTCTACATCGGATACCTCCGCCGAAAGGTCGACCGTGGTCATGCGGTGCCGCTGATCCACACGGTGCGAGGGGTCGGCTACGTGATGCGCGAACCGTTGTGAGCGGGCGGTGAGCATCCGGGTGAAATGGGTCTTGGCGTTGGTGTGCCTGACCGCGGTCGCTTCGGGGGCTGTCGGGTTCCTGAGCTACCGGCTGACCGCCGCACAGCTCGAATCCGAGCTCCGCGACTCACTCGAGGAGGCTGCTTCGACAGCCGCGGCGCGGATCACCAGGGCGCCCGTCGCTCGCCGTGCCCTTCCACCGCGGGCACCGGGCAACGGCATCCAGTTGCAGGTCCTGACCGGCGCCGGTAGGGCGATCGCCCCTGAGGGCTCGGCTGGTGAGGGGTCTGCTGATCAGGGGTCTGCCGGAATACCTGTCACCACCGTGGATCTGTCGGTCGCGGAGGCGAGGCGCCCGGGCGTCGAGGTGTTCAGCACTGCGAGGATCGACGGCGAGGCCCATCGGGTGATCACGGTGAGCCTCGGTGATCGCCGGGGAGCTGTTCAGGCGGCTCGCAGTGTTGCGGAGTCGGACAGGGTGCTCGCCCGCTTGCGGGCACGCATCATCGTCGTGACCGTCGCTGTCATGGGTGTCGGGGCCGTTGCCGGTGTCCTGATAGGGGGTTCGGTCACCCGGCGCCTGTTGGGTCTCGTCGGCGTCGCGGAAGCGGTCGCGGACACGGGGCAGATCGAAGCGACCGTTCCCGCGGAGGGAAGCGATGAGGTGGCGCGGCTCGGACGGGCGTTCAACGAGATGCTCGGGGCGTTGGCCCGGTCCGAGGCCGAGCAGGCTCGTCTGGTGGAGGACGCGGGTCACGAGCTCCGCACCCCGATGACGAGCCTGCGCAACAACATCTACATCCTCAGGCACTACGCGGAACTGGACGACGAGGCCCGCCAGGGTGTGCTGGCTGATCTCGAGCGCGAGACCGAGGAGTTGAGCGCCCTCATCGAGGACGTGCTCGCGGTGTCCGCGGGTCGTACCGACGAGGAGCCCGTTCGCGAGGTCGACATCGGTGATCTGGTCCGCTCCGTTGCCGAACGGACCGCGGGACGCTGGGATCGCCAGGCCCGGGTCCAGGTGCCCGAGGGGTTCACAGCCAGGGTGCGTTCCCGGCAGGTCTCCCGGGCGGTTCGCAACCTGGTCGACAACGCCTGCAAGTTCAGCCCCGAAGGCAGTCCTGTCGACGTGATCCTGCGCGCTCACGTGGCAGAGCGCACCAACGGCGATCCCGCCGAGGTCTTCGAGATCGAGGTGGCGGACCGTGGCGGTGGCTTCGAGGAGGCTGATCTCGCCAACGTGTTCGCTCGCTTCCACCGTTCCGAGGCAGCCAGGGGATTGCCAGGCAGCGGATTGGGGTTGTCGATCGTGGCCTCGGTGGCGGCCACCCATGGCGGCGAGGTGCACGCTGCGAACCGGGAGGGTGGGGGT
>CAYVYG010000364.1:0-3711 GCA_964454385.1 uncultured Microthrixaceae bacterium | reverse complement strand
CCACAGCATTGCCGCACCCAGCACGAGCATCGCGACGTTCGCCGCCACCAGCGCGACGACAACGCCGCCCTGGAGTGCTCCCGGAGCATCCACGCCCTGGGCAACCTCGACGGTTCTGGTCCCCACGCCACCGCCCGAGCCCGCTGGGTCGACCCCGACGGTGGGAATCGGTTGCTCCGTGTCGAATCCGGACGCGGAAACCCCATCAGCACCTGCCTGATGGGGTAATGCGAGACCGGCCACGAGGGCGACCATGTTGATCACGCAGACGGCGAGGGCCAGGGGAACCACCGATCGGCGAGAGGCCCGGGGGGACGAGCTGGCACTCACGAACAACGAACTTAGCCAGCCACGCCCCTTACCCCGCGAATGCTCACGGGGGTCGCGGGACCCGATGACCCCCTCGCCGGACACACCTATCGTCATCGGTGCTGCATGTCGGACCCAAGACATGTCGACCGGCCACGGCACAACGACCACATGACAACCGGCACAGATGACAACCGGCCACAAAGACAACAGGCACAGAACAGGGGCCCGGGTGGACCAGACCGCCACGGATGCGGGACGACCCGCCCCACGCTCGGCCAGGGCCCTGTTGGTGCTGCCCTGGTGGGATCCGGATCTCGCGGTGCGGGGTCACGACCCCCGAGGGGACTACGTGGAGGCCCACTGGTTGCCCGTGTTGGGACCCTCCGCTATGAGCGCCCTGCGGTGGACGTCACGGACCCTGTCGGAGAGTCCTCTCGGAACGGAGATCGCTCTTCGAGACTTCGCTCGCTCGCTCGGGCTCGGATCGAGGATCGGTCGGGATTCGCCGGCCTCGCGGTGCCTCGACCGGTTGTGCTACTTCGGTCTCGCCCGTTCCGAGAGGGCCGCAGCGCACCAGCGTGGCATCGCGGTGCGCACCCACGTCCCATCCTTGCCGCCACATCTGCGCCGGCGACTCCCGTCAGGGCTGTGGGGCAGTGCCGAGGAGTGATCAGCTCACCGCTCAACGACAAGAGGCCGGTCGCTGATCAGTCGGCCGATCGGCGATCAACCGGCCAGTCGCTGAGGAGGCGGCAGAGCGTGCGCACGCCGAACCCGGTGCCGCCCTTCGGGTTGACCCCGTCGACCTCGTTGCCCATACCAGGTCCGGCGATGTCGAGGTGCGCCCAGGGGATCCCCTCACCGACGAACTTCGCGAGGAAGAGCCCGGCCGTGAGCGTGCCCCCGTACCGGGTACCGATGTTCTTGGTGTCCGCGATGTCAGAATCCAACAGGGCCGCGTAGTCCTCGGGTAGCGGGAGCGGCCACACCCGCTCCCCCGCCGCCTCGGCGGCGGTCTCGACCCGCTCGCGCAGCGAATCGTCGTTGGACATCAGCCCTGCGATCTTCTCGCCGAGAGCGACCATGCAGGCGCCCGTGAGGGTGGCGAGGTCGACGATCGCGTCCGGTTCCTCCTCTGATGCGAGCACCAGCGCCTCACCCAGCACAAGCCGCCCCTCTGCGTCGGTGTTGAGCACCTCGACAGTGGTTCCGTTGCGGGCCGTGTACACGTCACCCGGCCGCTGGGCATCGGGGCCGGTCATGTTGTCGGTCATCGGTGTGAAGGTCACCACCCGGACAGGCGCAGCGAGCGCAGGCAGCGCGCAGGCGGCGGCGATCACCGCTGCGGCTCCGCCCATGTCCATCTTCATGCCGACCATCGACTCGGCGCCCTTGATCGACAGCCCCCCGGAATCGAAGGTGATCCCCTTGCCCACGAGCGCAACGGTGGGCGGATCGCCCTCGAGCTCGCTGCGGACATCCGCCGGCGGCTCGTAGGTGAGCTTCACCAACCGGGGAGGGTGCGCGGAACCCTTGTTGACCGCCAGGATGCCACCGAGGCGTTCGCGCTCGATCGCCTCGGCATCGAGCACCTCCACCGCCAGGCCCGCACGGCTCGCCCGCTCGACCGCATGCTCCGCGAAGCGCTCGGGTGTGAGGATCCCGCCAGGGGTGTTCACCAGGTCGCGAGCGAAGCAGGTGGCCTCGGCGACCGCTGTCGCCACCGAGACATCGGACCGCGCGGAGCGCAGGTCGCCACCGGTCGCGAGCGTGAGGGTCCTGAGCCGGGGTGTGGACTCGTCATCCGAGCGGAGCTCGACGTAGCTGTAGTTGGCGAGCATCGCGGCCTCGGCAACCACTCCCGCCGAGATCAGGTCACCCTCCGGTGGTTCCGGCAGCGAGATGGCAACCCTGCGGTGGCGCTTCACCTCCCTGGTGAATGCTGCGACCGCTTGACGCACCTCGCGCGCCCCGGCGCGGGCTTGGGGACCGAGTCCGCAGAGGACCCGCACCCGCTCACCGTCGGCCAGCGACATCAGCGAACCCGCCTTCGCGGTGAAACCGCTGCGTTCGGCGGCCGCCTTCGAGACACCGGGGATCGAACCCAGCCGATCCGAGAAAACGAGCTCGCCGACCGCTGTGGCACCACTGGGTACCGCTGCGGAGACCTTCACCGCAAGCACCACGGTGGGTTCGGCGACCGCGGCGGTGGTCGTAACAGATGTGGATGTCGCGTCGGGGTTCATGGTCACCTCCGGTCGTGGGACGCGTCGGTCGTGGAGCCATCGTCTACAGCGACGTCCTTCGCTGCGATCCAACCGCCCTCACGCCACCGTGCGAGCACGAAGAGCAGGTCCGAGAGCCGGTTCAGGTAGCGGACCACCTGGCTGTCGTCGAGGCCTCCGTTCGCAGCCGCCACGGCGGTCACGGTCGAACGCTCGGCCCTGCGCGTCACCGTGCGCGCCAGGTCCAGGAAGGCCGACACCGGCTCCTGTCCGGGGACCACGAACTCCCTGGGCTGGTCATAGCGGGCGCCGAAGTCATCGATCAGCGGCTCGAGGCGGTCGACCATCTCCGCGGTGAGCAGGGAGGTGCCCTCGGTGAGCTTGTGGCGGTTCTGCGGATCGGTGGCGAGCTCGGCCATCACCACCCACAGGTCCGCCTCGATGCCGATGAGCACCTCGTCGAGCTCACCGCCGCGCTCGGCGTGGGCACGTGCCACGCCTATCGCGGCCTGCGCCTCGTCGACATCGCCGTAGGCAGCGGGGGCAGCAGAGCTCTTGGCCACGCGACCGCCGTAGAGCAGTCCGGTGGTGCCGTCGTCGCCCTTGCGCGTGTAGATCTTCATCCCCTGAGACCCTACAGGGCCCTGCACTCCGCACCGGGCGAGTGAACGGTTGCCGATCGGGAGCGTTAGCGTTGGTTGCGACATGGCGAACCGCACTTCTTCCACCGAGCACCCCTACCTCCGACGCATCGCCGAGAAGGTGATCGTCTTCGACGGCGCCACCGGTACCTGGCTGCAGGGCCACGAGCTGGGCGCGGATGACTTCGGCGGAGCCGAGCTCGAGGGCTGCAACGAGATCCTCGTCGACACGCGCCCGGAGCTCGTGACCCAGATGCACCGCGAGTACCTCGAGGCAGGCGCGGACGTGGTGGAGACCAACACCTTCGGGTCGTTCGCGGTGCCGCTCGGCGAATACGGCATCGCC
This sequence comes from uncultured Microthrixaceae bacterium, assembly GCA_964454385.1. Taxonomy (GTDB): domain Bacteria; phylum Actinomycetota; class Acidimicrobiia; order Acidimicrobiales; family Microtrichaceae; genus JAMLGJ01. The sequence continues at coordinate 187 of CAYVYG010000364.1, read as the reverse complement.
GACCGGGCGCGCGAGCTGTCCGAGAAGGCCGCCGTCCTCGCTCGGGCCGCCGTCGATTCGGTCGCGACCCCTGATCGTCCCCGGTTCGTCGCCGGTTCCATGGGGCCCGGCACCAAGTTCGCGTCACTCGGTCAGATCACCTACGCGGAGCTGCGCGACATGTACCGCGACCAGGCCGAGGGCCTTC
>CAYVYG010000363.1:0-3711 GCA_964454385.1 uncultured Microthrixaceae bacterium | reverse complement strand
CTCGGCCACCCCGAGCGGTTCGCCCCGCTCGCCGACCTCTCCCGGCGCACCGGCGCCGCCGCCGGCCACGATCCGGACGACCTGCGGGTCGGGGTGACCAGCCACTTCTACGTCGAGGAGACCTCCCAGGGAGCTCGGGACACCTTCTTCCCGTACTACTCCCGCTACATCGGCCACAACATGCCCAGCGCACGCGGCCAGCTCCTGCCCCGCAGCGCCTTCGACGACTGGGCCGGACCGCGAGGTGCGCTGTTCGCCGGCAGTCCCCAGGAGATCATCGACAAGATCCTGTGGGAGCACGAGATCCTCGGCCACGACCGCTTCCTCGCCCAGATCGGCCTCGGCGGCCTCCCCTTCGCCGACACCGCCCGCTCCATCGAGCTCCTCGCCACCGAGGTGCTCCCCGTAATCCGCCGCGAGACCCGCCCCGCAGCGAAGGAAGTCGCCTGATGGACCTCGGACTCACCGGACGCGTCGCCGTCGTCACCGCCGCCTCCAAGGGCCTCGGCCGGGCCACCGCCCAGGCCCTCGCCGCCGAAGGCGCCAAGGTCGTGCTCAACGCCCGCAGCACCGACGTGCTCGAGGACCTGGCCGCCACCATGGACGACGCCATCGTGGTCCCCGGTGACATCACCGACCCCGCACTGCCCGCGCAGCTCATCGACACCGCACTCGAACGCTGGGGCCGCATCGACGTCGTCGTCGCCAACGCCGGCGGGCCACCCACCGGCCGCGCCCTCGAGGTCGACGACGAGCAGATCCTCGACGCCGTCAACGCCAACATGCTCGCCTCCATCCGCCTCGCCCGCGCCGCCGTCCCCCACATGCGCGAGCAGCACTGGGGACGGATCTGCTTCATTGCCTCCGCCTCGGTGCGCCAACCGATCCGCGACCTCGCCCTGTCCAACATGGCCCGCACCGGGCTGTGGGCGTGGACCAGGACCGCCGCCCAAGACCTCGCCGAGGACGGCATCACCGTCAACCTCGCCGCCCCCGGACTCCACGCCACCGACCGCCTCATCGAACGTGGCGTCACCGGCCGCACCGGCGACCCCGCCGACTTCGGCCAGACCGTCGCCTTCCTCTGCTCCCAGCAGGCGAACTTCGTCAACGGCATCGCCCTCGGCGTGGATGGCGGCGCCGTCACCGGCCTGCTCTGACCACCCACCGATCGAACCCTGGCTCCGAGAGGACGCACCGATGATCCACCACCTGTCCATCCCCGCCCGGGACACCCGCCACGTCGCCGACGTGCTCGCCGAGCTCTTCGGCGGCGTGGTCACCGGGTTCGGCCCCTACCCGGACTCGTGGATCGCGTGGGCGGGAGACGAGCAGGGCACCGCCGTCGAGGTCTACCCGGTGGGGACCGAGATGTACCCGCCCGACGGGCCCGGGCAGGCGGCCTTCCGCCACGAACCGACCGCCAGTGGCGCCACCGCGACCCACGCCACCGTGTCCCTCGACCGCAGCGAAGCCGAGATCCTCGCCATCGCCGAGCGGGAGGGCTGGCGCGCCCTGCGCCTGCCGCGCGGCCCGTGCGACGTCATCGAGCTGTGGATCGAGAACACCGTCATGCTCGAGCTTATGACACCCGACATGGCTGCCGCCTACATCGCATCGACGCCACGGACCCAACGCGCGTCGACACGTCAACCATCTGGAGTGCGTCATGAGTGAGTCGATCAAGATCGACATCTGGTCCGACATCGCCTGCCCCTGGTGCTACATCGGCAAGCGCAAGCTGGAGGACGCCATCGGCCGGTTCGAAGCGCTTCCCGAGGCGGTTCCGGTTGAGATCGAGTACCACAGCTTCGAGCTGGCACCCGACACTCCCGTGGACTTCGAAGGCAGCGAGGTCGACTTCTTGGTCGGCCACAAGCGACTCCCCGAAACCCAGGTCGAGGAGATGCTGGGGACCGTGACGGCGGTCGCTCGCTCGGTGGGGCTCGAGTACGACTTCGCGGCGCTCCAGCACACGAACACCGTCAAGGCCCACGAGCTGCTCCACTACGCCAAGGAGCACGGCAAGCAGCTCGAGGCCACGGAGCGCCTGCTGCGCGCCTACTTCGTGGAGGGTCGCCACATCGGATACGTCGACGAGCTCGCCCGGATCGCGGCGGAGATCGGCCTTGACCCCCAGGACGTGCGCCGCGCGCTCGACGCCGACGAGCACCGGGCCGCGGTCCGAGCCGATCAGGAGCTCGCGGCGCGCCTCGGCGTCAACGCCGTGCCGTTCTTCGTCATCGACGGGCGCTACGGCATCTCGGGCGCCCAGCGCCCCGAGACGTTCCTGGACGCGCTCCGGCTGGCCGCCGCCCATGAGGCCGACGACGAGGAGGTGGCGTCGTGAGCGGCCGGCCGGGTGAGCCGTTCGCGGAGCTCGAGATCCTCGGCGAGGATGAAGCGACCGCCTGCGGCCCGGACGGCTGCGCCTGGCCGACCGAGCCCTCCCCGAGCACCGAGCGCGGGCTGGTGCTGCCCACGTTCTTCCTGAGCCACGGTGGTGGGCCCTGGCCGTGGCTCACCGGGCCGATGCGCGACTCCATGGCGCAGCTCGAGAAGTCGCTCCAGGACCTGCCCGGCGAGATCGGTGTCACGCCGAGGGCGATCCTCATGATCTCGGGCCACTGGGAAGCGCCGGCCTTCACCGTGCAGACGAACCCGAACCCACCGATGGTCTACGACTACGGCGGCTTCCCGGAGCACACCTACCGCATCGAGTACCCCGCCTCCGGCTCACCCGCACTCGCAGCGCGCGTCACCGAGCTGCTCACCACGGCGGGCATCGCGGTGCGAGAGGACGCCCAGCGCGGCTACGACCACGGGATGTACGCGCCCCTCGCCCCAGCCTGGCCCGACGCTGACATCCCCGTCGTGCAGCTCTCCATCAAGCACGGCTACGACCCCGACGAGCACCTCGCGGTCGGTCGGGCACTCGCTCCGCTGCGCCGCGAAGGCGTCCTCATCCTCGGCAGCGGACTCAGCTATCACAACCTCGGGCTCATGGGCCCGGCGGCTGCCGGGCCCTCACGCGACTTCGACGCCTGGCTCTCCGCCACCCTCCTCGAGACCTCACCCGCCGAGCGGACCGAGCACCTGCGCCGATGGGACCGAGCCCCCAGCGCTCGGGTGGCGCACCCCGCCGAAGACCACCTGATCCCGCTGATGGTCGTGGTCGGCGCCGCCGAGGACGAACCCGCCACCAGGACCTACCACCAGAACGACTTCTTCGGATCGGTCACCGCATCGAGCTTCCGGTTCGGCGCTCCCGTCGCCACGCCCCCCGGGCAGGACGGCGAGCACCAGACGACCTGCGCCTGACCGGACCGCCTCGTCGGCCATCAGAACATCCCGTTGCTGTTGGCCGAATCGTCCGGGACGATCTGGAGCACGTCCCAGTGCTCGAGGATCCTGCCGTCAACGTCCAGACGGAAGATGTCGATCCCCGCGTAGTCGTGATCACCCGGCCAGGTCTGGCGGCAGTGCAGGACGACGAGATCACCTTCGGCGACCGTCCGGACGAAGTCGACGTGCTTGCCCGGGTACTCCGCTGCCATCCGTTCGAAGTACTCGACGAAGGCCTCCTTGCCGTCACCCACCCCAGGGTTGTGCTGGATGTAGGTGGCGCCCACGTACCGCTCGACCGCCTCGGCCGGTCGGCACTGGTTGAACATCAAGTCATAGAACGCCATCACGTTCCGCCGGTTGCGT
>CAYVYG010000362.1:0-3725 GCA_964454385.1 uncultured Microthrixaceae bacterium | reverse complement strand
TCTCCGCCGAGAGGATGAAGTCGGTGCGGATCGCACCCGAGACCGTGCGGGCCTCGGCTTCGGGGCCTGCCTCGGTGGCGGGCACGTCGTGATCATGGTCGTCGTGTGCGAGCGCGTGGATGATCTTGTGCGCGCCTTCGTAGGCGAGGTAGACGCCGCCGCACATCAGGATGATCTCCACCAGGAGCGGGGCGATGGAGCTCAACACGAGTGCGACCGGCAGGATGATCAGCAGCTTGTTGCGCAGGGACCCGAACGCGATCTTCCGGATGATCGGCAGTTCGCGCTCCGCGGCGAGGCCCCGCACGTACGCGGGAGTCACCGCCGCGTCGTCGACGACGACCCCGGCGGCCTTCGCGCTGGCGCGCCCCGCTGCGGCGCCCACGTCGTCCACCGATGCCGCCGCGAGCTTCGCGAGTGCGGCCACGTCATCGAGCAACCCGACCAGACCGCCTGCCATCACCAATCCCTCGTGTTGCGGTGGGCGGCCACCCTAGCTGGGCACCCGCCACCAGTGAAGCGGTGCCTGTTCGCCTTCTCGGACCGTGACGAGGGCGGTTCCGCCGGGATCGAACGCCACCGCCTCTCCCTGTCCCTCGACGAGCACGTGCACGCAATCGGGAGTCGACGCGAGCGTCTGCGCGATGCCGATACCGGGATCACGGTCCCACAGCCTCACGTCGCGGTAGGTGCGGAGGACTACGAGCGTGCCGTCGGCCGAGACATCGCCGCCGGTCACCAGCACGCCTGCGCTGTCGCCGACCTCTCCGAGGTGCTCGAGGTTCTGCCTCGCGGCCGCGCCGCTGTCTTCCGCGCCGGAGCCGGCACTCCCGAAGGCGTCCGCCGGGAGGCGGTAGACGCCTGCAGGTCCGCCGTCCCAGCGCTTCGTGACCACGAACACCTCACCGGTCACCGGGTCGTGCAACAGGGCCTCCGCGTCGTGGCGGGAGTCGGGATAGGCGACCTCCGCCACCTCCGCCACCTCCGCCGGCGCGGTCCGCGCATCCGCGGAGCCCGCCACGGATGCGGTGTCGCCGGGCACGGCTGTGGTGTCACCCGGCACGGCTGCGGTGTCACCTCGCGCTGCTGGCAGGTCACCCGGCGTCGCTGTCACATCCGGTTCCGGGACCCGGTAGATGCGCAGCGGTTCGTCCGGTGAGCGGGTGGTCGCGAAGTTGTCACCGATGTCTGCGATGTACAGCTGGGCGGTCCCCTCTGAGGAGCTGGGTCGACTGATCGCGATGTCCTCCCAGTCGACGGCCGTGGCGCCGGTGACCGTGAAGCGCGCGACCACTGCGCCCTCGTGGTCCATCGCCCAGATCACGTTGGGCGAACCGGAGTCGTTGTGGACCCAGAGGACCTGCGGCTCCTCCGACGATGCCACCACGCCGGAGATCTCCGTCAGCTCCGGATCGGCGACGATCCCCGAGGTGTCCGCCTGCGCATCCTCACAGAACTGCGCGGCGCGAACGGATGTGGCTACTCCGGCCTCGCTCGAATCCGCCGCGGGCGCACTCGTCGAGGCCCGAGCCGGATCAGGATCGGGATCGGTGCCGTCACCGGCACAGGACCATGTGAACACACACAGCGCACCGACCGTTGCGAACAGCGAAGCGCCGCCTCGCCACTTCGCAGCCCCACCGCGAGGTCTCACCGTGTCGAGCCCGGAGCGACACGGTGACCAAGAGAGCCGAGCAACTCCCGCCACCACGCAGCGATCTCGCGGGTGAACGCATCGAAGGCGACCTCGGGGGTGGCCTCGACGCGCAATGCGACGTAAACCCCCGACGGATCGCTCATGGACCGCTCTCGCCCTCGCCGGGCCGATGGGCATCGTCGGGATCACCGAGGTGGTCCGCCAGAGCGGATAGCTGGTCGACCCAGGCGGTCTCGGTTCTCGCCAACCACGCCCTCAGGTCACTCATCGCAGCGGAACGCAACGAGTAGATCCGAACCCGCGCATCGAGGTCGTCGCTGCGCTCGGCGACGAGTCCGCTGCGGCGCAGCACCCGCAGGTGCTTGCTCATCGTCGAGCGGGTCACGCCCAGTCGGCGTGCGAGCTCGCCCGAGGCGCTGGGGTTCGCCGAGAGCAGCTCGATTGTCCTGCGACGCAACGGGTCAGAGAGCGCCTCGAAGGTCGCGTCGAGGCGCTGCGCAGCCTCACCGGTGCCCACCTGTTCAGCTCCAGGTTGTCGATTCGATGGGTTGTCCGATCGCTTCCTCGGCCTCGGCGCGGCTGACGTCACGAACGTGGGCGGAGAAGGTCCACGAGTGCCCCTCGGGATCGAGCGCGCGGTAGGTCCGGTCGCCGTAGAACTGGTCCTCGGGCTCCATCTGGATGGTCGCGCCGCTCGCCCGTGCACGCTCGCAGTGGGCATCCAGTTCCGCTGTGCCACCGGGTACCGAAACGTGCACACGCTGGGTGTTGACACCCCCCACCGAGGCGGGGCTGCGTACCGAGTCCTCCCACTCGGCGCCGATCATGATGCGACCCGAACCGGCCGAGCTCATCTCCCAGTGACCCATCTCCGGGGCTTCCTCGGGACCTTCGATCGCCATGGTGAGCTCGAAGCCGAACGCCTCGGCGAGCCATGCGAGAGCGGCTTTCACATCCCTGTAATGGACACTCGATGTGAAGGTCGGTTCGTCGTTCAACATGATTGCCATGTCCATAGATAGTTGCCCCAGGCTGCAACTTTGTCAAGGCTGTCGCGTCAACCCGACACCAACCCTGCGTGAACCCCGGGTCGGTCTGCCGATCCTGCGTCAACCCGGCATCGATCCTGCGTCAAGTTCGCCGTCCGTCAGGACATGTCTCGGCCACCGGTCCAGGTGACCTCGCCGAGGTCGATCGCGTGGGCCGCTGAGACCGGGATCCGCTCCGGGAGTTTGATCTCTACCATCCCGTCGCGCTCACCGGCCTGGAGGACCAGGTCCTCGCCGAGCAGCCTCGCCGTGGTGGCGCCTGTGGGCTCCACGCCCCACAGGCCGAAGGTGCGCGCGCCGGGCAGCTCGGTGAGGATCGCGTAGGTGCTCCCGGCTCTGCTGGTGAAGCGCACCTCGGTGCCCTCGGTGGTGGTGGTCGCGGCGCTGCGCCAGGTACGGGTGCCGATGATCGCCTCGGCGTTGGCCTCCAACCACTCCCCCAGTCCCCGCAGTGGGTGGATCTGTTGTTCGGGTATGCGACCGGCTTCGTCGGGGCCGATCCCGATCAACAGGTTGCCGTTCTTCGACACGATGTCACAGAACGAACGCACCAGTTCGGTCACCGTGACGATGTCCTGGGGGCGTTCGTTGCGGTTGGCCCCGAAGGAGTGCCCGACTCCCCGGGTGGACTCCCACTTCTTGTCCACGATCTTCTCGAAGCTCGCGTACTCGGGGGTGTTGAAGTCGTACCAGTGCGCCCCCGGGAAGGTCAGGTTCTTGTACTTCGAGGGCAGGAACCGCCACAGCGCCTGCACGACGTTGCCCCCGAAGCGGATCAACGAGTCACCGACCGCGCTGCGCCGCCCGGTGGGCTCCAGCCAGCGGTCGTTGACCACGCCGTCGGGCACGGTGTTGTAGTAGTGCGCGAACAGAGCAGCCAGGTCACCGCCCGCGGGCCAGCAGATGTCGTTCCACAGCACCGATGGCGCGTAGCGGTCGATCAGCTCGCGCACGTGCGCGGTGACGTAGCGCTGGTAGTCAGCGGTCGCGGGAACCGCGAGCAGGGCGTCGGCGGGTTC
>CAYVYG010000361.1:2941-3750 GCA_964454385.1 uncultured Microthrixaceae bacterium | reverse complement strand
GGGACCGAAGAGCCTGTAACCGCGGTTGCGGGCCTCGGCGAGGGTGTCGGGCCCGAAGCACAGAAAGGTCTCGGCCTCCATCAGCTCGTGGATCAGGTGCTCGTGGGAGTCGTCCAGTTCGTCGACGTCGTAGACGACCTGGTTGCGCTTGTCTCCTATGAATCGGTGCTCTTCGAACTTGTTCGGGCGGTCCATCTCGTCTCCTGGCGTCGTTCGACCCGGGGTGCCGTAGCAACATCATCCTAGGAGGCGCCGTGGTGAGAGCCCTACAGGCGGGCGATCCGACCTGCGCAGAACGAAGGACCACCGCGGTCCCGCCCGCGCTCAGCTGTCCGGATCGAGCACCTCCGGGCCCACCATCCCGATCGCCCGGTAGTAGCTCTGTTCCACATCGAGCACCGTCACCACGTCCTCGTCGGCTATCTCGCGGCCGGCCTCCTCGAGCTCTCCGATGATCCAGGCGGTCGAATCCTCCTCGGAGATCAACAACAGGTCCTCGCCGATCTGGTCTGCCGCCCTCGGTGATGCCAGACCTCGGGCGGTGAGGTAGTCGCAGTGAGCTCCCAGCACGGCCTCGACGTCGTCGTAGGACAGCCGTGCTGTCAGATCGTCGGGCAGCCGGTCGGCCACGAAGTGGGTCGCTTCGACCAGGTCGTAGACCGAACGCCTCGGATGCTGCGCCATGGTGCCGGTCACCGAACCCACCGCCGCGGCCGCGATCACGAAGGTCCCCAGCGCCAAGAGCACCCACCACAACCACATGGAAACCACGCTACAGCCGCCGTGGGGCAGGGGCCCCGCGTTGCGGA
>CAYVYG010000361.1:0-2841 GCA_964454385.1 uncultured Microthrixaceae bacterium | reverse complement strand
GGAGGTGGGCGCGGTGCGAAGCACCCGGGTGCCCACCGGGCCAGGAGCTACAGCCGCCGTGGGGCAGGGGCCCCACGTTGCGGAGGAGGTGGGCGCGGTGCGAAGCACCCGGGTGCCCACCGGGCCAGGAGCTACAGCCTCAGATCCCGATCCGCTGGGCCAGCAGCTCGCGATGGTAGGTCGGGTCACCGAAGAGCAGCTCGGAGCTCTTGGCCCGCTTGAAGTACAGGTGCGCCGGATGCTCCCAGGTGAACCCGATTCCTCCGTGGATCTGGATGTTCTCGGCCGCCGCGTGGAAGTAGGCCTCCGAGCAGTACGCCTTGGCGAGGCTCGCCACCGACGGCAGCTCGTCGTTCAGCTCCGACGCGCACCAGCCCGCGTAGTAGGCCGCGGACTTGGCGGACTCGACTTCGAGGAGCATGTCGGCGCACTTGTGCTTGATGGCCTGGAACGAACCGATGGGCCGGCCGAACTGCACCCGGTCCTTCGCGTACTGCACCGAGGATTCGAGCACCTCCTGCGCGCCTCCCACCTGCTCTGCCGCCAGCGCCACCGCTGCGAGGTCGAGCACCCGTGACAGAACGTCCCAAGCAGCGCCCTCGGTACCGATCAGGGTGCCGGTGACACCGTCGTAGGTGAGCCGGGCCTGCTTGCGCGTCTGGTCCATGGTCGACAACGCGGTACGCGTCAGGCCCGCAGCATCCCCGTCGACCGCGAACAGGCTCACGCCCTTGGATGTTCGCGCCGCGGTTATGACGAGATCCGCGGTGTGACCGTCGAGCACGTAGAGCTTCTCGCCGTTGAGCTCGAAGCCGCCGTCCGACGCCGCAGTTGCCTCCATGGTCACCGCGGATTCGTCCCAACGGCCGTTCGGCTCGGTGTAGGCGAGCGTGGCGATCGTCTCACCGGATGCGATGCCGGGCAGGTGCGCCTTGCGGGCCTCGTCGTCACCGCAGTGCACGAGCGTCTGGCCTGCGAGCACGACCGTGGAGAAGTACGGGGCGCACAACAGCCGGCGACCCATCTCCTCGAGCACCACGATCAGCTCCACGAACGAGTAACCCGACCCGCCGTACTCCTCGGGCAGCACCAGGCCCTGCAGGCCCATCTGCTCGGCCATCTGGGTCCACACCGCGGGGTCGTAACCGTCGGTGGTGTCCATCAGCTCACGCACGGTCGCTTCGTCGGACTTGTTGTCGAGGAAGTCCGCCACGACCCTGCGCAGCTCTTCCTGTTCCTCGCTGAATGCGAAGTTCATGTGGTGTCCCCCTGGGAGGTTCGGTCGGCTGGGAGCGAGATTCCACCACAGCTCACCCGCCGGTGCACACCGGCATGTGTACGCACGCGTACACATGCACTCTGTACGGGGTAACCTGGCGGGTCACATGGAGACGATGGGGATGCGCCGGCTGCGAGCGGAACTGGCTTCGGCTGCGCGCCGAGCCGGGTCCGGCGAACGGATCGTCGTGACCGTGGACGGCCGGCCGGTCGCGCAGCTCGGCCCCCTGGACCCGACCGACGGCGAGCCCTCGCTCGCCGACCTGGCGGCGCGGGGACTGCTGGTGGCGGCCAGACGGCAGGACCGCCCCCCACCTGCGTTCTCGATGCCGATGTGGGCGGGCACGCGGATCGATCGGTTGCTGCGGGAGGTGCGCGGGAGGTGACGCTCGCACTCGACACCTCCGCGCTGCTCGCCCGCTACCTGGAGGGCCCTGCCCGGGAGGTCGTGCTGCGTGCGATGGCCGAGGACCACGACTGGTGCGCGAGCGCGCTGGCGCTCACCGAGGCCCTGATGCTCGTCGACCGCCTCGGTGACGACCCGGACCGCACCGACGCCCTGCGGCGGGCGGTGCGCGACGACTGGGAGCGGGTCCATGTCGTGCCGGTGGACACGCTGTGCCTGGAACGTGCCGCTGAGTTGGGGCGGACCCAGCCACTGCGCAGCGTCGACGCGATCCACCTGGCAGGCGCCGACCGGTTGCCGGGACCGGTCACCTTCGCCACCTTCGACCCCGCACAGATCCCCGTCGCTCTCGGGTTGGGGTTCGCGGTTCCAGGTTCAGAACCAAGCTGACGAGCCCCAAAGGTGTCAGGCCACCCGATCCAGGCTCGTTCTACGGCTCTGGCGCGGCGGCGCCCGGCTACCGTGTTCCACAGCCGACGATCCGGGATGGTGACACGGGATGGAGCGGTTCTGGCGTGCAGCAGGGGTGCAACTGGGCAGGTACTGGTGGGCGGTGCTCGGATCCATGCTGGTCATCACCCTGGCCCTGGGGATCGGGCTCACCAGGGTGGAGTTCGCGACCGGCCAGGACAGCTACCTAAACCCCGACTCCCAGATCGCGATCGACAACGAGCACTACCAGCAGGACTTCGGCGGCGAGGCCGCGATCCTGTTGTTCCGTGCCGAGGGCGACCACGACATCGCCGACCTGTTCAGCGGCGACAACCTCGAGCGGTTGCGGGACCTCGAGGAGCGCCTCCGCGAGATCCCCGAGGTGTACGCGGTGCTGGGCCCGCTCACCGCGCTGGAGTACTCGGAGTCGATCGTCACCGAAGGTGTGGGCACCGACGCTCTGCTCTCGGCGGCCGCGAGGGACCCGGACCCCGACAGCCGCGAGCTGCGCCAACAGGACATCTCCACCACCCTCGAGCGCCTCAACGGCGCGGAGACCCAGGAGATGTCGAACCCGGCCTGGATCGACTTCCTGCTTTTCGACAACACCGGCTTCGAGACCACCGACAAGGGCGTGCAACCACCGGATCCCGACGATCGCAACGTCCGCGGCTCGCTGCAGTCCACCTTCCCCAACCTGACCACCGCCGTGGGCGGGGTCATCA
>CAYVYG010000360.1:0-3756 GCA_964454385.1 uncultured Microthrixaceae bacterium | reverse complement strand
GCGCCGCACAGAGCTCACGTCGTCGGCCGATGCGAGCACCGTCACCAGCGACAGCGCGAGCACGAACTGCGGAATCGCCAACAACAGGCTCATGATCGGAGTGAGGATGGCGTCGGTGCGTCCGCGGAAGAACCCGGTCACCAGACCCATCAAACCACCGATCAACAGACCGACGCCCACCGCCCCGAAGCCGACCGCGAAGCTTGCGCGTCCGCCCCAGATGATGCGTGAGAGCAGGTCGCGTCCGAGGGCATCGCCTCCGAGCAGGTGACCGCTGGTGGGACCCTTGCGTGCGATCTCGGGAAAGGTCTCGGTCGGATCGGGTATCGGCAGCACCGGCGCGAGGATCGCCAGCAGCAACATCACCGACAGCCATATCATCGCAACCCAGGCGACGATGCCGAAGCTCTTCTTCGGCGGCCGCTCCGGGGGAGCCTCCGGTTCGTGGTCGCCGATCGCCACGCCGACGGCTTCGGCACCGGCGATCAACGACGGCCCCAGGCCCACCCCGGGGGTCGCCGCCTCGGAATGTGCGGTCTGCCTGGTACGCCGCGCTCCGGCTGACTGGTCGCTCATGACGGGGACCCCTCGCTGCGGATCCGGGGGTCGAGCACCGTGTAGAGCAGGTCGACCCCGAAGTTCACGATCACGTAGATGATGGCGATGATCGCCACGATCGACTGGAACGCAACGATCTGGCGCTGGCCTATCGCCTCCTGGAGCATGAAGCCCATTCCGGGGATCTGGAACAGCACCTCCACTATCAGCGCGCCGCCGATCAGGGTGCCGACGTTGAGCCCGGCGACGGTCAACAGGGTGAGCGATGACGGCCGGAGCGCGTGACGGAACAGGATCCGCCGTGAACGCATGCCCTTGGCCTTCGCCAGAAGGATGAAGTCCTGTTGGAGCGTCGCGATCATGTCGGAGCGCAGCAGGCGCATGTAGACCGCGATCTGGCCGACCGCCAGGGTGATGCACGGCAGGACCATCTTCTCGAAGTGCTCGGTGGGGTTCTCGGTGATCGGCGTGTAGCCGGAGGTGGGGAAGATCTTCCAGCGGACACCGAGGTAGTACTGCAGCACCAGCGCGAGTGCGAAGTTGGGTATGGCGAGCATCGCGAACGCGGTCGTGTTGCTCACGCGGTCGAAGAAGGTGTCCTTCTTGGCGGCAGCGAACACCGCCGCGGGTATCGCGATCAACAGCGCGAGGATCTGGCTGTAGATGACGAGTTGGGCGGACTTGGGGAACGCCTCGGAAAGGCGGTCCATGACCGGGCGCTTGGATGAGACGGTGTAGTAGTTGCCCAGGTCGCCGGTGACGAAGTCGCCCAGCCAGGTGCCGTAGCGGGCGACGAACGGACGATCGAGATCCAGGTCCGCGCGGACCGCATCACGCTGCTCGTCGCTGCCGAAGGGCACCAGGACCTCGACGGGATCCCCGGGCAGGAGCTCGAGGAGGAACGCCGAGAACAGCGTCACCGCCAGCACCGTGACGATCAGCTGCACGAGGCGCTTGAGCAGCCCGGCCCCGGTCACGGTTGGCCCTCATCGGAGGGAACGCAACGGTGTTTGTTCGCGGTGCGCCTCACTGGGAGATCCACATCCCCGACACCGGGTGACCGCCGGCCAGGCCGGGGAACGGAGAGGAGCCGTCGGGCAGGTCGGGCCCGAGCACCCCTTTCAGGTCCGTCGCGGTGGCGATCGTCCAGTTGGACCAGTTGGTCCACACGTTGTAGAGCTTCTTCGCGAACAACCTGTTGATGTCCTCGTAGGTCTTGGTGCGCTCGTCACCGTTCGGGGTGGTGCGCCCCGCGTCGAGCAGCTCGTTCAGCTCCGGGTCGTCGATCCGGCCGAAGTTCACCGGTGATCCGCCGTACCACCAGTTGTACTGCGTGTCGGGGTCTCCGCCGGGATGGTTGCGCCAGTACATCGCCTGCCAGTCCTCGCCGAGCGCGGTGTTGATCTGCGCGGCCTGCTCGATCGGATCGAGGTCGACCCCGATGCCGGCGTCCTTCATCTGTTCCTGTATGAAGCTCGCGATCTGGATCGTGGAGGAGCTGTTTGTCGATGTGAGCGTGAACGACAACGGCTTGCCGGTCTCGGATTCGTACTGTGCGGCGAGCTCCTCGGCTTTCGCCTGGTCGAAGTCGGGGAATCCCGTGTCCTCCAGGTAGCCGATCACGCCCTTGGCGAAGGGCCCGGATGCCATCTTCATCTGATCGAGGAAGACCACGGAGTTCATCTCGTCGCGGTCGAGTGCGTAGGCGATCGCTTCACGGGCGGTCTGACTGTCGAAGGGCGGCTTCGCGGTGTTGAACATGACATAGGAGACCTCCGAGAGCTGGTCGGTGTTGACCGAGTCGAGTTCCCCGCTTTCAGAAGCGGCGCCGATCTGCTCGATTGTCGCAGCATCGTTGGTGTGCATGGCCTTGAGCTGTCCGGATTCCACGGAGTTGAGCCTGGAGGACTCCTCGACGATCGGTCGGTACTCGATGCGGTCCAGGTACGGCAGCTTGTTGCCATCGGCGTCGCGCTGCCAGTAGTCGGGGTTGCGCGACGCGCTGAGGTGGTCGTTGACGACCCACTCGTCGAGCTTGAACGGTCCGGTGCCGATCAGCTTCTTGTCACAGGTCTCCGGATCGTCGAGTTGGCTCTGGGCGACCATGCCGACCCGCCCGGAGCCGTACAGGGTCGCCGGGAACGCGGGCCACGGCACCTTGGTGGTGACCGTGAGGGTCATCTCGTCGACAACGTCGACCGAGGCGACATCCTCGAAGACGAATCGGAACAGCAGCGGCTGGCGGGCCGCGTACTCACCCCGGTAAGCATCGAGGTTGTTCTTGACGACCTGTGCGTTGAGCGGTGAGCCGTCGTGGAAGGTCACACCGTCGCGCAGCTTGATCGTCCAGAGCGTGTAGTCGTCATTGGGCTCGACCGACTCCGCGAGGAACGGCACGTACTCGCCCTTGTCGTCGGGAGCGGTGAGGGTGTCGTAGATCGTCTTCGCGACCTGGATACCCGAGATCGCGAGCTGGGCCTCGGGAAGGCACCAGCCGCCGGAGCTCTCGGCCTCGAGGCCGTAGATGACCTCGCCGCCGCTCACGGGCGAGCCCTCGGCAGAGGTGTCGGTCGTGCCGTCGCCCCCTGCCCCGTCGTCATCACCACCACCACCGCAGGACACAGCCAGCAGCGCGGTTGCGCTCAGGATGCCGAGGATCAACCTCGTACGGCCGGGTCCCGATGTTCGCTTCAAGGCGTCCCCCCTGTGGTCGGATCGTGCCGGCCACCCTGATCCGGGAGCCGTCGGCGAGTCACTGTAGTCATCGCGACGCTACCGGTGACGCACGACACAGCGCGGCCTCCCCTGGAGCGGACGCGCCGCGACGATATCGACTCGTTCAGCAGTGGCCCGGTCATCAGTTGGCGCGCCACACGCCGGCCATGGTGTGTCCGGCAGCGAGGCCCCCGAAGGGTTCCGAGCCGTCTGGCAGCTTCGGTCCCATCACACCGTGCACGTCCGGCGCGGCGCCGATCGTCCAGTGCACCCAGGTGACCCACTCGTTGTAGGCCTCGGCGCCGAAGATGCGGTTGATCTCCTGGTAGATCTCCTCGCGCCGTGCCCGGTCGGTCTCCGATCGTCCCTCATCGAGCAGCGCGTCGATGCGTTCGTCCGCGATGTTGCCGAAGTTGAGCGGCGAACCCCCGTACCACCAGATGTACTGCTGGTCGGGATCGCCGCCTCCGTGGTTGCGGAAAG
>CAYVYG010000359.1:1358-3802 GCA_964454385.1 uncultured Microthrixaceae bacterium | reverse complement strand
AGTCCCGCACGGTGTCGCGGTAGCGACCGTTCCACTCCGACCACTGCGGCGGGAAATTGCCCACCTGGTAGCCACCCTCGCCGATGTCCCAGGGCTCTGCGATCAGCTTCACCTGCGATACGACCGGGTCCTGTTGGATCAGGTCGAAGAAGGCGGAGAGCCGGTCCACCTCCAACAGCTCGCGCGCGAGGGTGGACGCGAGGTCGAACCGGAACCCGTCGACGTGCATCTCGAGCACCCAGTAGCGCAGCGAGTCCATGATGAGCTGCAACACGTGGGGGTGGCGGGCGTTGAGGCTGTTGCCGGTGCCGGTGAAGTCGCGGTAGTAGCGGGGCTCGTCCTCCATGAGGCGGTAGTAGGCGTGGTTGTCGAACCCCCGCAGCGAGAGGGTGGGACCCAGGTGGTTTCCCTCGGCGGTGTGGTTGTAGACCACGTCGAGGATCACCTCCATGCCCGCCTCGTGGAGCGTCTTGACCATGCTCTTGAACTCCTGCACGGCGGTGAAGTGCCCGGTCGACGCGTACTCGTTGTGCGGCGAGAGGTAGGACAGCGTGTTGTAGCCCCAGTAGTTCCGCAGGCCCTTTTGGATCAGGTGGTGGTCCTGGAGGAACTGGTGCACGGGCATCAGCTCCACCGCGGTGACGCCCAGACCGGTCAGGTGCTCGACGACCGCCGAGTGGGCGAGGCCGCGGTAGGTGCCGCGCAGCTGCGGCGGGATGTCGGGGTGGTTGTGGGTGAACCCCCGCACGTGGGTCTCGTAGATGACTGTCTCGTGCAGCGGGGTCTTGGGTGGGCGGTCGAACCCCCAGTCGAAGTAGGGATCATGCACCACCGCTTTGGGGACGTGGGGCGCGCTGTCGGCGCAGTTCTTCGTGTCGGGTTCCTCGAAGAGGTAGCCGAAGCAGGCCTCGCTCCAATCGATGGTGCCATCGACGACCTTCGCGTAGGGGTCCAGCAGCAGCTTGTTCTCGTTGCACCAGTGGCCCGCCGCCGGTTCCCACGGGCCGTGGACCCTGAATCCGTAGCGCACACCGGGTCGCAGGCCCGGCAGGTAGGCGTGCCAGCAGTGACCGTCGACCTCGTCGAGCTCGACGCGAACCTCCTCACCTGTTCCCGGGTCCTGTTCGCCATCACCGAGAAGGCACAGCTCCACGCCGTCCGCGATGCTCGAGAACACCGAGAAGTTGGTTCCCGTGCCGTCATACGTCGCGCCCAGCGGGAAGGGGGTTCCCATCCACTTGCGCGGGTGTTCCGGATCGAAGTCAGGGGTCATCTGGTGCCGGTTCCTCAGCCGGATGCGGCGACCGTCGAGTCGAACCAGGAGCGGAGCTGGGCGAGCGGATGAGCGCCGACCAGCCTTCCGATCTCACTGCCGTCCTTCAACAGCACGAAGGTGGGGATGCCCTGCACCGAGAAGCGAGCCTGGATCGCCGGTGCCTCGTCGACGTTGACCTTGACGAGCTTCATGCGTCCTGCGTAGTCGCGTGCCAGCTCCTCGAGCAGCGGACTGACCGTGCGACAGGGACCGCACCACGGCGCCCAGAGGTCGACCACCACCGGCAGCTTCGAGGTGCCGACGACCTCGTCGAAATCCGACTGGCCGGCGTCGACGACCCAGGGCAGGCGGGAATGGCACGACGCGCACTGCACCACTCCCGGGGTCGCCGCGGGCACCCGGTTCCTGGTGCCACATCCGGGACACGCGACGACGCTCGACGACGCGCTCATGGTCCGATCCGCTCCGGGTGGCTCCCGGCACGATCACTGCTCACCTGATCACTGCTCACCTGATGACTCCTCAACTGACGGTTCCGTCCAATGTCGTGCACTCACCCACTGTGCACACGTCCTCACCTAGCGCCACTGGCGCGAGTTCGCCTCGAACCACGCCACCCGCTCCTCGAGCTCGTCGATGCGATCGATCAGATCAGCCACCACAGCGATCGCCGAGTAGCTCAGGCCGAGCCCGGAACGGAGCCTTCGCACCCGCGCCAGCGCCGCCACCTGACGGCGCTCCAGCCAGCGGTTGCCACGGTCGTCGGAGACCACCTCCACCAGCCCCAGCGCGACGAAACGTTCGAGCAGTTCGGGGTGGATCTCACAAATCTGCGCGAAAACCTCGAACTGGATGCGCTCCGCGGGTTCCAGAGCCTGTCCCATCAGTCCTGTTTCCCCATCAGTTCTGCCTCGCTTCGAACCCACTCGACGCGGCGAGCTTCTCCCAGAGCTCGCGCTGGGTGTCGGTGATCTCTTCGGGAACCACGATCTGCACCCGCGCGTAGAGATCGCCGTCGGGGGTGCTGCCCGGCGCAGGCAGCCCGCGCCCCTTGAGGCGCAGGCGGGTGCCCGAGGACGTTCCGGGTGCCACCTTCACCCTGGCGGTGCCACCGGGTCCTTCCACGGGGACGGTCGCACCGAGAGCAGCCTCCCAGGGGGCGAGGGGC
>CAYVYG010000359.1:0-1348 GCA_964454385.1 uncultured Microthrixaceae bacterium | reverse complement strand
AGGGGCAGGTCGACCTCGATGTCACGTCCGTCGAGGCGGTACCGGCGGTGTGTGGCGATGCTCACCTGCAGGTAGAGGTCCCCTGCAGGAGCGCCCTGTGAGCCGCGCCCACCCTGGCCGGGCAGACGGATCGTCTGGCCGTTGGTGACACCAGCGGGGATGTTGACCTGGATCGTCCGCTCCCCGGTCGGTCCGGCGAGCGTCAGGGAGCGACGGCCACCGGAGTAGGCGTCCTCGACGCTGAGGGTGATGCCCGAGCGCTGGTCGGCGCCGGGCACCGGACCGCGGCTGCGCGAGGCGTGGGCCTGCTGGGCGAACAGATCCGACAGGAAATCCGCGAACGCCTCGTCGTCACCGGCGGACTGCCAGGTGCCGCCGGTCTGCCAGGTGCCTCCCTGCCAACCCTGGTCCCCCTGCCATCGCGCGCCGCCGGCACCGCTGGCGGCTGCCTGCTCGCGCATGCGCTGCGCGCGCAGCCACTCCTGGGGATCCACGTCATCGGGGATGCGCCGGAAGTCCTCACCGAAGGTGTCGTAGCGCTCACGCAGGTCGGGATCGGACAGGACCTCGTTCGCCTCCGTGATCTCCTTGAACCGCCGCTCTGAGTCGGGGTCCTTGTTGATGTCGGGATGGTGCTTGCGCGCGAGCTTGCGGTAGGCCTTCTTGATCTCCTCGGGGGTCGCGTCGCGGCCTACCCCGAGGATCTCGTAGTAGTCCCTACCGTCGGTCATCGGCACCCATCATCGCACTCGATCAGCCCGGACGGGGCAACAGGCCAGAGGACTTCCCCCAGTCGCTCACAGCGGCATGAGGGCCCAGTAGTCGAGATCCAACAGCACCCCGGGCGCGTACTTACCGTCTTCGCCGCGCAGCGTCATCGACTCGTCACGACCCTTGGTGGCCACCAGGCGCAAGCGGATCGCCCCCACCCCGGGCGCGTCGGTGGCGGCACGGTCGAGCACCTCGGACCAGGCGTACACGGTGTCACCCGCGAACGCGGGCGCGGTGTGGGCTCCGGCGTTGATCGCGGCCACCAGTTGTGCGTTCGCGAGGCCGTTGAACGACAACGCCCGCGCGAGCGAGATGATGTGGCCGCCGTAGACCAGGCGCTGACCGTCGGGGCGGGCCACGGTGTTGAAGTGGACCTTGGCGGTGTTCTGCCAGAGCCGGGTCGCCATCATGTGCTCTGCGTCGGTGAGTGTCACGCCGTCGACGTGGTCGATGCGCTCGCCCATCTCGTAGTCACCGAGGCGGTGGGGTTCCCCCGCCGCCCCGAAGTCGTAACCGGTGAAATCCAGTCCCACCGGGACGATGAGATCGCCCGGTGCCACGGAGTCCGCGAGGTCGG
>CAYVYG010000358.1:0-3809 GCA_964454385.1 uncultured Microthrixaceae bacterium | reverse complement strand
GCGCCGGGTTGCCTCGAGCACCGGCGCCCCCCGGCGGATCGTCGCGATCGACCTGGGCATCAAGTCCACCATGGTCGAACAGCTCGCGTTGATCGGTTCGGTCGAGGTGGTTCCCGCGGGGACCTCGGCCTCCGACGTGCTGGCACGCGAGCCCGACGGCGTGTTGATCTCGAACGGGCCGGGGGATCCCGCAGCGGTCGGTGGGGTGGTTGCGACGGTCGCGAACCTGCTGGGCGAGGTTCCGATCTTCGGTATCTGCATGGGCCTTCAGATGCTCGGCGCGGCGGTCGGCGGATCCACCTACAAGTTGCCCTTCGGGCACCACGGCGGCAACCACCCGGTATCCGAGCTGGCGACCGGCCGGGTCGAGATCACCAGCCAGAACCACAACTACTGCGTGGATCCCGACACCCTCGACGGTGTCGAGGTGACCCACCAGAACCTCAACGACGGAACCCTCGAGGGGTTCCGTTGCACCGACGTCGCGGCGTTCGCGATCCAGTACCACCCCGAAGCCGGGCCCGGCCCACATGACAGCCGCTACCTCTTCGAGCGCTTCGCGGAGCTCATGGACCGCAAGGGAAGGCCGTGACCGTCCGGTCTGCGGCGGCCCTGGGAGCAGCCCGGGAGTCAGTGCTCGAGGCGGGTTGCCACGACCTCGGCTTCCTCGGAGAGGTGCTCGCCGATGCCGTCGGTTATCGCTCGTTCCACCTTGTGCCCGAGAAGCGGGATCCTCACGTTCAGATCTCCGGTGATCCGGCGCAGGGCCTCGTCCCCCTGCGCGGTGACGCTCACCGTCGCCGATGCCCGCAGCAGCGCGGACGCCTGGACCGGTTCGAAGTGCACCGACGCGCTGTGGGCCGAGAGGTCCCACCGGGTGTCCTCGACCCATGCGACATCGTCGGGGTCGATGAACCGGGATGCCTCGCGGGGAAGCTCGACCGCGAGGCGCCACCGCAGCCTGGTGCGGGCACTGTCGCCGTCGCGGGTCACCTCGAGGACCTCGGGAGCGCTTGTGCGCCCGAACCCTTCGACGGTCCTCCAGAACGACTCATCGGTGTAGAGGTCCACCACATCGTCGACCGTCGCGGTCCACCGTTGCTCGAATCCGAATCGCATCACATGATCGTGTCACACCACCAGGAGGCGGGTACCGATGCCGCGACGTGACGACCTCGAGTCGATCCTGATCATCGGGTCGGGCCCGATCGTGATCGGCCAGGCCTGCGAGTTCGACTACTCGGGAACCCAGGCCTGCCGGGTGCTGCGCGAGGAGGGCTACCGGGTCGTGCTCGCCAACTCCAACCCGGCGACGATCATGACCGACCCGGACTTCGCGGACGCCACCTACGTCGAACCGCTCGTGCCCGAGGTGCTGGAGCGGATCCTCGACGTCGAGCGCCCCGACGCGGTGCTGCCCACCCTCGGTGGGCAGACCGCGCTGAACCTCGCGATGGACCTGCACAACTCCGGCGCGCTCGAGCGACGGGGCGTGGAGCTGATCGGTGCCCGCAGCGAAGCGATCGCGACCGCCGAGGACCGGGCACTGTTCTCGAAGGCGATGGCCGAGATCGGGCTCGGCACGCCCCGCTCCGGTATCGCCCACACGATGGACGAAGCACGGGCCGTGATCGGTGAGATCGGGCTACCGGTGGTGATCCGCCCCGCCTACATCCTCGGGGGCAAGGGCACCGGGATCGCCTCGAGCCCCGAGGAGTTCGAGGCGATGGCATCCAACGGCCTCGCTGCCAGCCCGATATCCGAGATCCTCATCGAGGAGTCCATCGCCGGTTGGAAGGAGTACGAGCTCGAGGTCATGCGGGACCACGCCGACAACTGCGTGGTCATCTGCTCGATCGAGAACGTCGACCCGATGGGTGTCCACACGGGCGACTCGATCACCGTCGCTCCCGCCCAGACGCTCACCGACCCCGAGTACCAGCAGATGCGCAACTCTTCGTTCGCGGTGCTTCGGCGCGTCGGGGTGGAGACCGGAGGTTCCAACGTCCAGTTCGCGGTCGACCCCGCCGATGGTCGCCAGGTGGTCATAGAGATGAACCCCCGGGTCAGCAGGTCATCCGCGCTCGCGTCGAAGGCGACCGGGTTCCCTATCGCCAAGATCGCGGCCAAGTTGGCCGTCGGCTACACCCTCGAGGAGATCCCCAACGACATCACGCGTGAGACCCCGGCATGTTTCGAGCCGGTGATCGACTACGTGGTGACCAAGGTCCCACGATGGGCCTTCGAGAAGCTCCCCGGGTCCTCCGGAGTGCTGGGGACCCAGATGCAGTCGGTCGGTGAGGCGATGGCGATGGGGCGGACCTTCGCGGAGTCGCTCCAAAAGGCGCTGCGATCCCTCGAGAACGGGCGGGCCGGGCTCAACTGCGATCCCGGTGAGGCCCTCTGGGACGCCACCGGCACCGACGAGCTGTTGGCTCTGGCTGCCATCGCCACACCCGAGCGCCCCTACCAGGTGGAGGCTCTGTTGCGTCGCGGCGTGCCGGTCGGGACCGTCCATGACGCGACACGGATCGACCCCTGGTTCCTCACCGAGATCACCACGATCATCGACGAGCGCCAAGCGCTTGCCAGGCTCGGCTCCGGTGCTGCCGCACTCGAGCAGATGGACCGGGCCGACTGGCGGCGAGCCAAGCGCCTCGGCTTTGCGGACGCCCAGCTCGCCTATCTGTGGGACGTACCCGAAGCGACGGTGCGCTCCGCCCGTTTGGAAGCGGGCGTCAGTCCCACCTACAAGACCGTCGACACCTGCGCGGCCGAGTTCGCCGCGGAGACGCCGTACCACTACGGAACCTGGGAGGACACCTGCGAGGTCGCTCCCTCAGCCCGGCGCAAGGTCGTGATCCTGGGGTCGGGGCCGAACCGGATCGGCCAGGGGATCGAGTTCGACTACTGCTGTGTCCACGCCTGCTTCGCGCTGGCGGACGCGGGCTACGAGACCGTGATGGTCAACTGCAACCCCGAGACCGTCTCCACCGACTACGACACCTCGGACCGCCTCTACTTCGAACCGCTGACCGAGGAGGACGTGCTGTCGGTGATCGACTCCGAACGGCGTTCCGCAGCCGAGGGCGGCGGATCTCTGGTCGGGGTGATCGTCTCGCTAGGAGGCCAGACCCCCCTGAAGCTAGCCGAGATCCTCCCGGCGGAGCTGGTGCTCGGCACACCGCCTTCGAGCATCGACGCGGCGGAGGACCGTGACATCTGGGCGTCGTTGTGCGCACGCCTCGAGATCCCCCAGCCCGCCGGTGGCACGGCCACCACCCTCGCCGAGGCCACGCGGGTGGTGGAGCGGATCGGCTACCCGGCCCTCGTGCGCCCCTCCTACGTCCTGGGTGGGCGTGCCATGGAGATCGTCTATGACGACTCCGCCCTCGAGCGGGCCTGGGGCGCGATCGCCGCGGAGGGGTCACTCGGTCGCGAAGGCGGCCTGTCAGCGAACCGGCCGGTCCTGATCGACCGCTTCCTGGAGGACGCCATCGAGGTCGACGTCGATGCGATCGCCGACCGCGACGGCGAGGTGCTGATCGGGGGCATCATGGAGCACGTAGAGGAGGCAGGGGTCCACTCCGGGGATTCCGCGTGCGTCACCCCGCCGGTGAGCCTCTCGGAGGCAACGGTCTCGGTGCTGCGCGACTACACCCGTCGCATCGCCCTGGAACTGCAGGTGTGTGGCCTGCTCAACGTGCAGTACGCGGTCAAGCGCTCTCCTGAACCTGGCGGCGGTCAGCAGGTCTTCGTGATCGAGGCCAACCCGAGAGCGAGTCGCACGGTGCCGTTCATAGCCAAGG
>CAYVYG010000357.1:0-3809 GCA_964454385.1 uncultured Microthrixaceae bacterium | reverse complement strand
AACGGGCATGACCCAAGCCATTGAGCGCCCCGGAGCGGATGCTCCGGTGGTCAACAAGCCCCACCGCAAGGACCGGCCCTGGCCGGTCGAATTCGTTTCCTCGGCTGTGGGCAAGAAGTGGATCATGGCGATCTCGGGGATAGCGCTGATCGGCTTCGTGCTCGTGCACGCCTTCGGCAACCTCAAGGTCTACTTCGGCCCCGAGGAGTTCGACCACTACGCAGAGTCGCTGCGCACCCTGTTGTACCCGATCACCCCACGCACCTGGACGCTGTGGGCGTTTCGCATCGGTTTGATCGTGGCCTTCGTGGCCCACATCTGGGCTGCGGTGTCGCTCACCCGCATGAACCAGATCGCGAGGCCCTCCAAGTACGCGTCTCCCCGCCACTACATGGCGGCGAACTTCGCGAGCCGCACCATGCGCTGGACCGGCATCATCATTGCGCTGTACGTGTTGTTCCACCTGGCTGATCTCACCTGGGGATTCGCCAACCCCGACTTCGTCAGAGGCGACGTCTACGACAACCTCGTCGCCAGCTTCGAGCGGGTGCCGGTCGCGATCATCTACATCCTCGCCAACATCGCACTGGGCATCCACCTGTTCCACGGCTCGTGGTCGATGTTCCAGTCGATGGGACTCAACAGCCCCCGATACAACGCTGCGCGCCGCTGGGTGGCGGCCGCGATCGCGGTTCCGGTCACCCTCGTGAACGTCTCGTTCCCGCTCGCGGTGCTGTTCGGGATCGTCGGCTGATGCGCACGGAGCGCCCATGAACCCCACAGCGCCCGCAGGTCCGCCAGGAGGAATCCACCTTGACACTCACCCTTGATCCCAAGGTCCCCGGGGGTCCCCTCGAGGACAAGTGGGAGAACTACAAGTTCGACCTGAAGCTGGTGGCGCCCAACAACCGGCGCCGCTTCGAGGTGATCGTGGTCGGCACCGGCCTGGCCGGCGCATCAGCGGCCGCCACCCTGGGCGAGCTCGGCTACAACGTGAAGGTCTTCACCTACCACGACTCCCCCCGCCGTGCGCACTCGATCGCCGCCCAGGGCGGCATCAACTCCGCGAAGAACTACCGCAACGACGGCGACAGCGTGTTCCGGTTGTTCTACGACACGATCAAAGGTGGCGACTACCGCAGCCGCGAGGCCAACACCTACCGACTCGCCGAGGTGTCGCTCAACATCATCGACCAGTGCACCGCCCAGGGCGTGCCCTTCGCACGCGAGTACGGCGGGTTGTTGGACAACCGCTCCTTCGGCGGCGCACAGGTCGCCCGCACCTTCTACGCCCGGGGCCAGACCGGCCAGCAGCTGTTGTTGGGCGCCTACCAGGCGCTCGCCCGCCAGATACACCTGGGCACCGTCACGCTGCACAACCGCACCGAGTTGTTGGACGTGGTCGTCGCCGATGGCCGGGCGGTCGGCATCACCACCCGGGACCTGCTCACCGGCGAGCTCGCGTCGCACTCGGGCCACGCGGTGCTGTTGTGCACCGGCGGCTACGGCAACGTCTACTACCTGTCGACCAACGCGATGGCCTGCAACGTGACCGCCACCTGGCGGGCGCACCGCCGCGGCGCCGGGTTCGCCAACCCGTGCTACACCCAGATCCACCCGACCTGCATTCCGCCCTCGGACGAGACCCAGTCGAAGCTCACCCTGATGAGCGAGTCGCTGCGCAACGACGGGCGCATCTGGGTCCCCAAGGGCTACGAGGACGACCGGCCCGCCGCGCAGATCCCAGAGGACGAGCGCGACTACTACCTGGAGCGCAAGTACCCGAGTTTCGGCAACCTGGTGCCCCGAGACGTCGCCTCGCGCAACGCGAAGACCGTGGTCGACGAGGGCCGCGGCGTCGGGCCGCTGCACAACGGGGTGTTCCTCGACTTCGCGGACGCGATCGAGCGCCACGGGCGCCACGTGATCGAGGAGCGCTACGGGAACCTGTTCGACATGTACGAGCGCATCACCGGCGAGAACCCCTATGAACGCCCGATGCGCATCTACCCCGCGACGCACTACACGATGGGTGGTTTGTGGGTCGACTACAACCTGCAGACCACGATCCCGGGGCTGTTCGCGCTGGGCGAGTGCAACTTCAGCGATCACGGCGCCAACCGCCTCGGCGCCTCGGCGCTCATGCAGGGGCTCTCCGACGGCTACTTCGTGGCGCCCTCGACCGTCGCCGGCTACCTCGCCGGTTGGCTCGGCACCGAGCCCCTTCCCACCGACCACCCGGCGTTCACCGAGTCGCTCGACGAGGTGCGTGGCCGCATCGACGCGCTGATGTCGGTCAACGGCACCTCGTCGGTGGACCACTACCACCGCGAGCTGGGAAAGATCGTCTGGGAGTACATCGGCATGAGCCGCAACGAGGCCGGTCTCGAGAAGGCTCTGTCGGAGATCCCTGCGCTGCGCGAGCAGTTCTGGTCCGATGTGCGGGTTCCCGGACGCGCGGATGGGGTCAACCAGTCCCTCGAGAACGCGCTGCGGGTGGCGGACTTCATGGAGCTCGCCGAGCTCAAGGCACTCGACGCGCTGCACCGCAGGGAGTCGTGCGGCGGCCACTTCCGCGAGGAGAGCCAGACCGAGGAGGGCGAGGCCAAGCGCGACGACGAGAACTTCTCCTACGTCGCAGCATGGGAGTGGGGTGGCGAGGACATCCAGCGCCAGGCGGTGCTCAACAAAGAGCCCCTCGACTTCGAACGGGTCGAGTTGACCCAGCGCAGCTACAAGTAGCAACCAGCGCCGCGTGCGCCCACAGCAGGCACGCGTCGGCAGTCACAAGCGAGGAACACATGAACGTGCTCAGAGTGAGCCTGCGGGTCTGGCGCCAGGACGGTCCCGACGCGCCCGGGGGATTCGAGACCTATGACGTCGAGATCCCCGACGATGCGTCGTTCCTCGAGATGCTCGACAAGGTCAACGAGAACCTGTTCCGGGAGGGCAAGGAGCCGATCACCTTCGACCACGACTGCCGTGAGGGCATCTGTGGCACCTGCGGGGTGATGATCAACGGCCAGGCCCACGGACCCCAGAAGGGCACCGCCACCTGTCAGTTGCACATGCGCCAGTTCTCCAGCGGCCAGACGATCACCGTGGAGCCCTGGCGCGCCGGCGGGTTCCCGCTCATCAGGGACCTGATGGTCAACCGCGCCGCTTTCGACCGGATCATCGAATCGGGTGGCTACATAACCGTGACCACCGGCGCGGCGCCCGACGCGAACGAGATCCCGGTGCCCAAGGACGCGGCCGATGCAGCGATGGACGCGGCGGCGTGCATCGGCTGCGGGGCGTGCGTGGCGGCGTGTCCGAACTCGGCGGCCCAGCTGTTCACCGCAGCGAAGCTCCAGCACCTCAACCTGATGCCACAGGGCCAGGCCGAACGTTGGCGGCGCTCCGAGGCGATGGTCGAGAAGATGGAGGAGTTCTTCGGCTCGTGCACCAACCACGGCGAGTGTGAGGAGGCGTGCCCGAAGGAGATCTCGATCGACTTCATCGCGATGCTCAACCGTGACTACGCGAAGGCGAAGCTCCTGAACCGTCGTCGCCTGGGCGAGAAGAAGGTCGGCTAGGCCTCCGACCCGTAGCGGAGGTCCTTCACCCGTTGACGAGCCCGGGCTTCACCGGTGGGTTGGGAACGCGACCCCGACGGTTAGCATTGACTGGACACGATACGTTCGGTCCGCCCGCGGGCCCGAACCCTGTCCAGGAGGACATGATGCGCGCACGTCACCTGATCCCGATCGCACTGCTCGCGATCGGAGCCCTGATCGCTCCCGCTTGTTCGAGCGACGACTCCTCCG
>CAYVYG010000356.1:0-3811 GCA_964454385.1 uncultured Microthrixaceae bacterium | reverse complement strand
TTTGGCGAACTGTCCGCTGTGGCACCCGCCCCGCAGGTCCACGAACGGACAGTTCCACACCGTTTGGCGAACTGTCCGCTGTGGCACCCGCCCCGCAGGTCCACGAACGGACAGTTCCACACCGTTTGGCGAACTGTCCGCTGTGGCACCCGCCCCGCAGGTCCACGAACGGACAGTTCCACACCGTTTGGCGAACTGTCCGCTGTGGCACCCGCCCCGCAGGTCCACGAACGGACAGTTCGCTGGGGGGTCCACGACCACCACCATGCACTCGCCGGGTCCCCGGTTCTCACTGAGGGTCACTGCGCAGCAGCGCCGATTGGGACGCGGCCGCCAAGAGGGTCCCGGCGCGGGACCACAGGTACACCGTGCCGTGGCCGAACCCCCCGTGGATCCCCTCCACCCGAACGTCCACCAGCACCCATTCGGTCTCCTCCAGCGAGACGACACGGATCGTGTTGTCGAGGCTGTTGGAAGGCCACCAGATGCCCTGGGACTGCGAGATCCCGAACGGCACGTAGTCACCCAGGATCGCGAGCGTCGCGGCGGACAGCTCCAGAGGCGATCCGTCGTCGTCTGGCAGACGGACCCACAGGGCGCTGCGTCCATCTGGTTGTGGATTGCCATCGAGCTCATCCCACTGGCTGCCCTTGGCGAGGCGCATGTCCAAACGGGTCATGATCGAGCGTTCGTCCTCCACACGTGGCGGCCGTGGTGGGCAGTCCCCCGGATCGGACACCCCCGGCATGTCCACGTACTGGCCACGTGCGGGATGCTCCTTGGACCCCAGAGCCGCGTTGACCGTCAGGATCTCCCGCTCCCCCACGTGCGCCACCAGCCGGGCCTGGGTCGTGGCATGCCCCGCGACCGAGACCTTCACATCCAGGTCGACCACGTCGTCGACCATCGCGAAGCTCAGGTACTGGGCGGTCGCCCACACCAGCGGACGCCCGGTGGTGCGCTCCAGTGCGGCTACCGACGCGCCCAGACCGCAACCGCCGAACAGGAAGTGGCCGCGGGTCGCGATGCCCTCGGTGACCGGGAGGTACCAGCGGTGGGGATTGTGCGTCGGTCGCAGCCCCAGCCATTCATAGGCATCCATGGCGGCCAAAGCTAGTGTCACCCCGTAGCAGGCCATGTCGTATGCCGTACACTCTTCGCCCGACCGCAACCGTGCCGTAGCGACCACCGAAGGGGAACCAACATGACCGACGCACCGTGGCAGGGCGACGCCTGTTCGCTGGTCGAGGCCTTCCGCGCGGGTGAGCGATCACCGCTCGAGGAGATGCAGGCCACCCTCTCGGCTGTCAAGGCGAGTGAACTGAACTGCGTCTCGTTCACCGACCCCGACCGCGCGCTCGCTGCGGCAGCGGCCGCGGACCGTTCCCAGCCCTTCGGCGGCGTTCCCTTCGGGATCAAAGAGCTCGGCCACTACCAGGGTTGGCCGGCCACCGAGGCATCGGTGGTGTTCCGGGACCGCGTCGCAGAGTGGACCGACACCGGGCTGGTGCGCACCGAGCACGATGGCGGCGCGGTGCCGTTCGGGCTGACCACCGCCTCGGAGTTCGGCGGGCTCAACGTGAGCGTCACCGAGCTCAACGGGGTGACGCACAACCCGTGGCAACACGGACGCACCGCGGGTGGTTCGTCGGGCGGCAGCGCGGCAGCCGTCGCAGGGGGTCTGTGCACCATCGCGTCCGGTGGTGACGGAGGTGGGTCGATCCGCATCCCTGCGGGGTTCTGCGGCCTGCCAGGCATGAAGGGCACCGCCGGACGCATTCCGAGAGGCCCGCACACGCCCATCCACCCCCTCACGGTGGTCCTGGGCGTGATGGCGCGCTCGATCCGCGACATCGCCCGCTACTACGACGTGGCCTGCGGTTATGACCCGCGCGACCCCTACTCACTGCCCCGCCACGACCGCTGGGAGGCCGAGCTCGGCAGCCTCCGCGGGTCACTGCGGGGGATGAAGATGGCGGTGGTTGCCGACCTCGGCTCTGCCGTGGTGCGTCCCGAGGTTGCCGACATCGTCACCAGCGCAGCCGAGCAGCTCGCAGCCGGCACCGGACTCGAGTTGGTCGAGATCGACTTCACCGCACCCCGCCTCGGTTTCGACTGGGCGATGGGCAACCTCACGTCGCTGCGAGCGGAGCTGGCGGACCACTGGCCCGACTGCGAGTCACAGCTCACCAAGGAGATGGCCTTCGCGATGCGCCTGGGCGAGGGCGAGTACAGCCTCGAGATGGCCGCCCGCTCAGAGAAGGACCGCACCGCCGCCAACGAGATGCTCGCAGACGTGTTCGACCAGGTGGACTTCCTCGTGTCGGCGACCAACCCCGATGTGGCCTTCCCCGCTGAGATAGGCGCCAACACCCGGGTGGGTGACCGCAAGGTCGGCCTCGAGAACAACGGCGCGCTGACCATTCCCTACAACATCTACGGGAACCCGGCCCTTTCACTGCCCGTCGGCGAGGTGGACGGCCTACCGGTCGGCATGCAGGTCGCCACCCGCCACCACGCGGATGCGCTGCTGTTGGAACTCGGTGCGATCCTCGAAGCCGAACGGCCCTGGCCACTGACCGCTCCCGGGGCACCCATCTGACCCGAGGTCCGGTACCGTAGCTGAGGAACGGATCAGGCCGACCCGTGGATGTCACACCCCCGATTCAAACTGGTTCACATGAAGAACCAGCTCGCACTCCTCGCGGTTCCATCGAGCCACAACCGCTCGGAGGACCAAGCCGCCCGCAAGCGGCCCGCACCGGCGAGAGCCGAGCGTGCACATGCGGGCGCCTCAGCAGCGCGTGAAGCACTCCAAGAAGCGGTCCGAAGGAACTCCGAGCGCGAAGCAGCTAGGAGAGCAGCTCGCGAACAGGCGCTCGTGGCGGCTCTGACACAGCCGCACCTGCCACTCCTCCCGCGCCAGGTCCCGAGCACGAAGGCCTCCACCGCAGGAGGCCCCTCCGGAGGCCGGGCCGCCTGACCCGCACCGCCTGACCCGCACCGCCTGACCCGCACCGCCTGACCCGCACCGCCCGACCCGCACCGCCTGACCCGGGTCGCCTGACCCGGGGGTTTGACGCGATCGCCCCCGGAGAACCGCCACGATCATCCGTAGCATGGGTCCTCATGGCCACCTCGGGTGATCTCCGCGACGATCGACCCGCCCTGAGGTGCGCTACCAAGGGGCCGTCGCTCACCGGGTGGTTCTGCGCGGCGCTCGCGGTCCCATCTGTCTTCCTCATATCGTGTGGTGCACCGGAGGGCGATGTCGTGCAGGGGTTGCCCGGCGAGCCGAACGCGGTGGTGCAGCGTGTCGTGGACGGTGACACGCTGGCGGTCGAGACGGGCGGCGTCGAGGAGCGCGTCAGGCTCATCGGGATCGACACCCCGGAATCGGTCAAGGCGGGCACCGAGGTGGAGTGCTACGGCAAGGAGGCATCCGCCCGCACTGCTGAGCTCCTGCCGGCCGGCACCGAGGTCGTACTCGAGCGCGACGTCCAGGCGCGCGACCGCTACGACCGACTGCTCGCATATGCCTACCGGGCATCCGACGGGCTGTTCGTCAACGAGGCGATCGTCACGGAGGGCTACGGCCAGCCGGCGGAGTATCCACCGAACACCGCCCACAGCGCGAGGCTCGCGCTCGCCGGCCGACAGGCCCGGGGCGCCGGACGCGGCCTGTGGGGAGCCTGCGGTGGAGATGATCTCTACGGCTGACGCTCCGACACGACGGGGCACCCGACCACTGAGCCACCGACACGACGGGGCACCCGACCACTGAGCCACCGACACGACGGGGCACCCGACC
>CAYVYG010000355.1:0-3819 GCA_964454385.1 uncultured Microthrixaceae bacterium | reverse complement strand
CCTGCGCCGGAGGTTCCTCCGCACTGCACGGCGCGTTCCTGGGAGTCGCATCGGGGGCCTATGACATCGCCCTGGCGGTGGGGGCCGAGAAGTTGTCGCTTCCGAGGGATGCCGGCGCGGAGGCCAAAGAAGCAGGGTTCCGGTCCTTCATCGCCGGCACCGACGTGGAGGTGACGACCAAGCTCATCGAAGAGCTGCAGGCGGATGCCGAACGCAAACGGGCCGAGGCGGAGGCCTCAGGCGAGGATCGCTCCACAGGCAAGGGCGGTGGTGGGCGGAGCCCCTTCATGGACATCTACTCGATGGCGGCGCGTGCCCACATGGAGCGCCACGGCACCACCCAGGAGCAGTTGGCCGCGATAGCAGCCAAGAACCACCACCACGGCTCGCTCAACCCCGACGCGCAGTACCGCTTCGACATGACACCCCAGGAGGTGATCGACGACCGGGTCGTCTCGTTCCCGCTGACCCGCTCGATGTGCGCGCCGATGGGCGACGGCGCAGCGGCCGCGCTGATCGTATCGGGGGACGCGCTCGGCCGGTTCGCCGATGCCCGTCCGGTGCGGATCCGCGCGTCGGTGCTCACCTCGGGAAGCCTCACCGATGCGACCATCGGCGACCGCGCGGGTGAGCAGGCCTATGAGATGGCCGGCCTCGGCCCCGACGACATCGACCTGGCCGAGGTGCACGACGCGACCGCGTTCGGTGAGCTGGCCCAGACCGAGCGACTCGGGTTCTGCGCGGTGGGCGAGGGCGGGCCCTACGCGGCGTCGGGTGCCACCGCGCTCGGCGGTGCCCGCCCGGTCAACACCAGCGGGGGCCTCGAGTGCAGGGGCCACCCGATCGGCGCGACCGGCCTCGCGCAGGTCACCGAGATCGTCACCCAGCTCCGGGGAGAGGCCGGCGAGCGCCAGGTCGAAGGGGCCCGCATCGGGTTGACCGAGAACGGCGGCGGCTTCATCGGCATGGGCGAGGCGGCAGTGGCGGTGCACATCTTCGAACGCGACGGGAGGTCCGTACATGGGTGATGAAGCGACGACGTTGGCGGAGGTGCTCGTCGAGCAGGCCGCGCAGCTCGGCGACGAGGTGTTCCTGCGATTCGAGAACGAAGAGATCACCTACCGCGAGCTCAACCGCAACGTCAACCGGGTCGCGAACGGCCTCACCCGCCTGGGCGTCGGCTCCGGTACCGGCGTGGCGATCCTCATGGGCAACTCACCCGAGTGGCTGTATGTCTACTTCGCGACCCAGAAGCTCGGCGCCTACGCGGTGCCGGTGAACGTGGCGCTGCGTGGCGAGGGACTGCGCTATGTGATCGATCACTCGGACTCGGTGGTGGTGGTGGTCGATCCCGAGCGTGCCGACGCCATGCAGGCGGTATCGGAGGGGACCCCCGGGGTTCGCCGGGTCGTGGTGGCCGAGCGCGACACGCCCACGGACTGGGTTCGCCCCGAAGGCTCCTCGACGCTCGCGGAGCTGATGGACGCACCCGATGACGAACCCGGTGCCAGGATCGATCCGAGCGCGATCTCTGCGATCATGTACACCTCGGGCACCACGGGCGCCCCCAAGGGGGTGGTGAGCCGCTACGAGCGCACCAACATCGCGGGCATCCGCATGCTCGCCGGGCTGCTCGAGCCCGACGAGGTGCTCTACACCTGCCTGCCGCTGTTCCACGCCAACGCCCTGTTGTTGACCTGTGTCCGCGCGCTGGTGGCGGGCCTGCCCGTGGTGCTGACGCGACGCTTCTCGGCCAGCGGCTTCTGGGACGAGATCCGTCGCTACGACGTGACGCTGTTCAACGGGCTGGGCGCGATGATCCCGATCCTCATGAAGCAACCCGAGCGAGACGACGACGCGGACAACCCCGTGCGCGTGGTGTTCTCCGCAGCTTGTCCGGCGCCGGTGTGGGAGGCCTTCGAGGAACGCTTCGGGGTGCGAATAATCGAGGGCTACGCCGCGGTCGACGGCGGTGGGTTCATGACCATGAACCTGGGCCAGTCGCCCAAGGGCTCGATCGGTACCTCGATGACCCCGGTTCGGATCGTCGACGACAACGGTGACGACGTGGCGGTCGGTGCCCCCGGCGAGCTGCTGTTCGAGGTGGACGACCCCGAAGCGCGCCGCGTCGAGTACTACAAGAACCCCGGCGCGTCCGACGAGCGCATCCGCGACGGCTGGTTCCACACCGGGGACCTGGTGACCGCGGACGACGCCGGCAACCTGTACTTCGTGGACCGCCTGAGCGACTCGCTGCGACGGCGCGGCGAGAACATCTCGTCCTGGGAGGTCGAACGGGAGATCAACCGCCACGGTGCGGTGCTCGAGTCCGCGGTGTTCGGCGTGCCCTCCGAGCTCGGTGAGGACGACGTGATGGCCGTGGTCGTGCCCCGCGAGGGCCACACGATCACCCCCGAGGAGTTGGTCGCGCACTGCGAGGGCCTCATGGCCGGGTTCATGGTCCCCCGCTACGTCGAGATCCGTGACGGCCTACCCAAGACCGAGACGCACCGGGTGCGCAAGGCGGAGCTGAAATCGACCGGGGTCGGCCCCGGCACCTGGGACCGCGAGGCTGCCGGGAGAGTACCGGAAGAGAGACCGACCACAGAGACAACAGAGGGGAGCACACCATGAGCGTCGCCGATCGCGAGGTGGACCTGGGTGCCGAGGAGCGCGAGATCGTCGAATCGGTGCACCGGTTCGCGCAGGAGGTGATGCGCCCGATCGGCGCGCAGCTCGACACGATGTCGCCCGAGGACGTCGTGGCCGAGGGTTCGCCGCTGTGGAAGGTCTACGAGCGCTACCGCGAGCTCGGTATCGACGAGGTGCGCTCCGGATCGGCCGGGCTCCCCCCGGAGCGCCAGTCGAGGCTGGTCTGCATGATCGGCGAGACCCTCGGTTGGGGCGATGCCGGGTTGGCGATCAGCCTCGGGGTGTCGAGCTTCCCCCGCATGATGGCCGAGATGACCGGCAACGCGGAGCTGATCGAGCGCTTCAGCGATCCACAGGGGATCGGTTGCTGGCCGATAACCGAACCCGACCACGGCAGTGACCTGATCAACTTCGGAGGCGACGTGTCGGAGATGCCGGGGCGACCGAACTGCCTCGCGGTGCGCGACGGCGACGACTTCGTGATCACCGGCCAGAAGGCCGCTTGGGTCTCCAACGGGACCATCGCGACCGCGGGCGCGCTGTTCTGCGGGGTCGACATGGGCGATCAGAAGCTGCAGGGTCTCGCCGCGTTCCTGGTGCCACTCGACAGCGAAGGCGTGCGGCGCGGCAAGCCACTCGACAAGCTGGGCCAGCGTGCGCTCAACCAGGGCGAGATCTTCTTCGACGAGGTCCGGGTGCCGGCGTCGCACATGGTCGTACCGCCCGAGATGAGCGCGATCTCCCAGGACATGGTGCTCGCCACCGCGAACGGCGGCATGGGCACCACCTTCGTGGGGCTCGGCCAGGCGGCGTTCGAGTTGGCGCTCGCCTACGCCCGGGAGCGCGAGCAGGGAGGTGGCCCGATCATCCGCCACCAGAGCGTGAAGGGCCGTCTGTTCGAGATGTACCGCAAGGTCGAGGCGGCTCGCGCCCTCAACCGTCGTTGCATCCACATCAACTCGATCACGATGCCGCCGCGCCCGGAGCTCGCGGTGGCATCGAAGGTCACCTCCACCCAGAGCGCGTTCGAGGTCGCGAGCGAGGCGCTTCAGATCTTCGGTGGCAACGGTTTGAGCCGGGAGTACCCGATCGAGAAGTTGCTGCGTGACGCCAGGGCGTCGATGATCGAGGACGGCTGCAACCACGTGCTGTCCCTCGCCGCGGCCG
>CAYVYG010000354.1:2472-3821 GCA_964454385.1 uncultured Microthrixaceae bacterium | reverse complement strand
CGCCACTGCGGGGTCGCCACTGCGGGGTTCTGTTGTGCGTGCGTTGCGCTATGTGCAACGCACGCACAACAGAACGCAACGTGGGTGGGTGGGTGGGTGGGTGGGTGGGGACAGGGTCAGAAGCCGTAGAGCTCTGCGAGGTCGGGATCGCGCTCGGCGAGCGCGCGGGCGAGGTTGACGACCACATGGCACTGCTTGACCGACGCGTCGTCCTCCATCTTGCCGTGCAGCATCACCGCGCCGGTGCCGTCTCCCATCGCCTCGATCACCTCCTGGGCGTGCGCGACCTCCGCCGGCTCGGGCGAGAAGACCTTCTTCGCTATGTCGATCTGCACCGGGTGCAGCGACCACGCCCCCACACAGCCGAGCAGGTAGGCATTCCGGAACTGGTCCTCACAGGCGACGGTGTCCTTGATGTCGCCGAAGGGGCCGTAGAAGGGAAGGATGCCGGCCATCGCGCACGCGTCCACCATGCGCGAGATCGTGTAGTGCCACAGGTCCTGCTGGTAGGTGGCCCGCTGGGCCTCATAGGCGGGACCGTCGTCACCCACGGGCGGATCCTCCCGTACGAGGTACCCGGGGTGGCTGCCACCGACCCTGGTGGTCTTCATGCGCCTGTCGGCAGCGAGGTCCGCGGGGCCCAGGCTGAGGCCCTGCATGCGCGGCGAGGCCAGGCAGATCTCCTCGATGTTGGTCATGCCCCGCGCGGTCTCGAGGATGGCGTGGACCATCAGCGGTTCGCGCAACCCTGCCCGGGCTTCGAGCTGCGCGAGCAGCTGATCGACGTAGTGGATGTCCTCCGGTCCCTCGACCTTGGGGATCATGATCACGTCGAGGCGGTCACCGATCTCACCTACGAGGGTGATCAGGTCGTCGAGGACCCAGGGTGAGTTGAGAGCGTTGACCCGGGTCCACAACTGGGCCTCACCGAGGTCGAGCTCCTTGCCGACACGGACCAGCCCGGCGCGAGCCTCCTCCTTCGCATCAGCAGGGATGGCATCCTCGAGGTTTCCCAGGAGGATGTCGGTCTTCGCAGCGATGTCCGGGAGCTTGGCGGTGAGCTTCTCGACATGCGGCGGGAAGAAGTGGATCATCCTCGAGGGACGCACCGGGATCTCCCGGAGCGGCTCCGGGGCACCCACCGCCAGCGGCGAGAAGAAATCCTTGGGACTGCGCATGTGACCTCCTGGGCGATCTGCTCCTCGCGGCAGCCGCCAACCTGTGATGGTGGCCGGCACCGCCGGTTCGACGGTAGACAGCTCATCGCGCCCCGGCCAACTCCTGCGGCAACGATCCGGCCCTCGTACGCCGGACCGAGATCACTGCTGCGCGCCGGACCCGGCCCTCGT
>CAYVYG010000354.1:0-2372 GCA_964454385.1 uncultured Microthrixaceae bacterium | reverse complement strand
CCGGCCCTCGTACGCCGGACCGAGATCACTGCTGCGCGCCGGACCCGGCCCTCGTACGCCGGACCGAGATCACTGCTGCGCGCCGGACCCGGCCCTCGTGCGCCGGACCAGACCCCTCGCTGCCGCGTCTATGGTCACCGGCATGCGAACAGTCGTGTGCGCGCAGTTCGGAGAACCCGCATCGGTGGTCATCGAAGATCGTGAGCCGCCCGTGCTGGAGGAGGACCGGGTGCGGGTGTCGGTCGGCGCTGCGGGGGTCAACTACGTGGACGGGCTCTTCGTGCAGGGTCGCTACCAGATCCGCCCGGAGGTGCCCTTCGTGCCCGGCTCTGAGCTCGCCGGCACGGTGGTCGAGGTGGGGTCGAAGGTGAGCGGCTGGTCCGTCGGTGACCGGGTGATGGCTTCGGTGGGCCTGGGTGCGTTCAGCAGCGATGTGGACCTGGCCCCGTCGCAGCTGCTCGCCACGCCGGACAACGTCACCGACGCACAGGCGGCAACGCTCGGGCAGTCCTACGCTACCGCGTGGTTCAGCCTCACCCGCCGTGCCCGGGTGCGCGCCGGGGAGTCGATCCTGGTCCTCGGTGCGGCCGGAGGCGTGGGTTTGGCGACGCTGGACGTCGCACGCTCGTTCGAGCTCCACACGATCGCCGCGGCGTCGAGCGCCGAGAAGCTGGAGCTGTGCATCAGGCGTGGCGCCCACGAGGTCATCGACTACGCCAGCGAGAACCTCAAGGAGCGAACGCGAGAGCTCACCGGAGGCGGAGCCGACGTAGCCGTCGACCCGGTCGGCGGCCCGCACACAGAAGCCGCTCTGCGATCCCTCGGGAACTTCGGCCGACTGCTCGTGGTCGGGTTCGCATCGGGTCGGATCCCAGACATCCCGGCCAACCAGGTGCTGTTGCGCAACCGCTCGGTGCTCGGCGTCGACTGGGGGATCTGGGCGCTCACCGATCCGGCGGCGAACACCGAGCTCATGGCCGAGGTGCTCGCCTCGGTCGCCGAGGGTGCGCTCAGGCCGGTGGAGCCCGAAGCTCGGCCACTCGAGGAGGCCGGCGAAGCGATGGGCGACCTGCTCGAACGCCGGGTGACCGGCAAGGTCTGCCTCGTGCCCTGAGGCGACTCACGACCGTGGCCTGGGAACTGCGCGTCGTGGCGCTCGGATGCCGGGCGCCACGACGCGCAGTTGGGTACCCGCAGGTCTGGTCACCCCGAGCCGGTGTCCCCCGAGCCGGCGTCGCCGGAGCCCGACTGGCCCGGGGCACCCGATTCGAGGTCCACGGGCGTCTGGAGGCCCTCGTTGCTACCCCCATCGACACCCGATGGGGCCTTGCCCGCGACCAGTTCACCGGCGAGACGCTGGAGGTCGGCCAGCGGGATCTCACCCGAGCCCCGCTGCCAGACCTTGCCGTCGGCATCGACGAACACCAGGTAGGGATAGCCCGTGAGCCCCCACGATGCGGCCGCGCTCTGCGCATCGTCATCGAGGAGGACCTTCGGGGTCCAACCCTCGTTGGAGAGCCAGCCGGAGGGG
Source organism: uncultured Microthrixaceae bacterium (assembly GCA_964454385.1). Classification (GTDB taxonomy): domain Bacteria; phylum Actinomycetota; class Acidimicrobiia; order Acidimicrobiales; family Microtrichaceae; genus JAMLGJ01. The sequence goes on along the minus strand of CAYVYG010000354.1, from coordinate 841 downwards.
GGATAGTTGGGCTGGGTGTCGTCCTGGCCGGTGGCGACCGCGTAGACCTCGAGTCCGTCGGGCACCTCGCCGGAGTCGATCCAGTCCTGGATGACCGGAACCTCGGTCTGGCAGTGGGGGCACCAGTGGGCCACGAACACCACCAGCTTCGGTTTGCCGTCTCCGGGGCCGATCACGACCTCGGACTCGTCGAAGCTCTCGCCGGTGAGGGTCGGCACCTCGAGGCCGACCGCGGGATCCTCCCCTGCGGGCGCAAGGAACCCACCGGTGTCGGGCAGCTCCGGAAGGTCCTCTCCGGAGATCTGAACCGTGGCGGTCTCCTGGACGGCGTTCTCGGCCGCTTCGAGCCCGGTGCCCTCCTTCGCATCGCCGCCGTCGTCTCCACCGAAGGGCCACAGGAACACGATGACCGCGATGACCGCGATCACAGCGACGGTCGCACCCGCGATCATGAGACCCAGGTTGGGGCGGTTCTCGCTCGTGCGCTTGGACATGTCCTCGTAGGGGTTCGCACCCTTGCGGGTATCGGTCATGTGATCAGCTCCGCTTCTATCGGCTCTCCGAGGCTACCGTCAGGCTCTCCGGTCGTGGCATCAGGCCGGCGTGCCAGCGCCAGCAGCACTGCGATCGTCACGAAGGCCAGCCACGCCATGCCCGGTATCGACAGGAAGTGGTACTTCCAGATCCACACCGTCGTGCAGGGAACGTCGTCGGTGCACGTCGACGCGACGTCATCGGGGAAGCGCTCGAGGATGTAGTGGTAGGTCGAGATGCCGGCGCCGATGATCACCATCGGGATCGAGATCCAGCGGATCCACACCCAACGCCCGATGGCGGCTGC
>CAYVYG010000353.1:0-3838 GCA_964454385.1 uncultured Microthrixaceae bacterium | reverse complement strand
GAGCGGCGCCGGGGCGCTGGCAGGAGAAGATGCCGATCTCGCGCTGGCGGACCCGCCCTATGGCTTCGACCGATGGGCCGAGCTGTTGGGGCTCCTCAGCCGACTCGAGGTGCACCTGGTGGTGGCCGAGTCGGACCGGGCGGTGGATCCCGTGGTGGGTTGGTCGGCGGTGAGACAGCGTTCCTACGGCGATACGGTTGTTACGATTCTCGAACGATCACGAGGTGCCGATCCACGAGGTACCGATCCACGAGGCGCCGCTGCTCCGGCACTCGATCCGACCGACGATCCACACGAGGAGTACCACCTGTGACAATCGCTTTGTACCCCGGGTCGTTCGATCCGATCCACAACGGCCACGTGGAGATCGTCGAGACCTCGTCGCGCCTGTTCGACCAGGTCGTGGTGGCTGCCATGCGAAACCCGCAGAAGGGTGAGCCGCTGTTCACACTCGACGAGCGCGAGCAGCTCATCGAGGAGTCCCTCGGGCACCTCGACAACGTCACCGTCACGATGTTCTCCTCGCTGGTGGTGGACCTGGCGCGCGAGGTTGGAGCCGACTTCATCGTGAAGGGGCTCCGTGCGGTGTCGGATTTCGAGTCCGAGCTCCAGATGGCCCAGATGAACAAGAACATCTCGGGCGTCGACACGTTGTTCGTCCCCTCCGCGTCAGGGAACTCATTTCTGGCATCGAAGCTGATCCGAGAGGTGGCGCGCTTCGGCGGGTCGGTGGACGGCATGGTGCCCGAGTGCGTCTCACGACGCCTGGCCGAGCGCTACGCGAAGCGATGAGACAGCACGGGCCCTTGGTGCAGGACCTGAGATCAGCGTTTCTCGGTCAATGCCACCACCGGAGGATCTCCGCGGCACAGACTGGGCCACGATGAACAGCAGATCTGAGGACCCCCAGGACCGTGGAGGCGCACCGCACGGCGCGCAGGCCGGGTCTCGCCACGGTGGCCGTCCCGCGGCTGCGGGCCGCGTCGACATCGACGCGCTGCTGCGCCGTGCCGCCGACATCATCGAGTCCGCGCCTGGCATCCCGATGTCCGCATCGGTGCGCGTCAACCGCGATGAGCTCCTCGATCTGCTCGACGAGCTGATCGAGAACCTCCCCGACGAACTGCGAGCTGCCCGGTGGTTGCTCAAGGAGCGCGAGGAGTACCTCGCCCGGACGCGCAGGGAGGCAGACGAGCTGATCGCCGAGGCCCGCACCCAGGTGGCCCACATGGTGCAGAAGTCCGAGGTCGTCAAGGCGGCCGAGCTGCGTGCGCGGCGCATCGACGAGGAGGCCGAGGCCAACGCCCGACGGATGCGGCGCGAGGCGGAGGACTTCTGCGACCAGCGTCTGGCGAGCTTCGAGAACGTGCTAGCGAAGGTGCAGCGTTCGGTGACCGCAGGTCGCCAGAAGCTGGCTGCACCGACGATCGAGGAGTCGGAGCTGCGGGGTTTCGACGATGACGACGACCGGACCGAACGTGGTGAGGCTGACCAACCCGGGGGCCCGCTTCCCTTCGATCAGGAACTGTGAGCGCCTCGTCGGATCCGCTGATCGGAGGACTCGCCGAGCTCCGCTTCAGGGTCACCGAGCTCCTGGCACACAGGGGGTCGCGATCGTCGCAGCGCCTCATGGTCGACCCAGGGGAGCTCTCGATCGGTGACGTTCGGACCGCTGGTGCCCCGGCGGCGGTGCAGGTGGAACTGGAGTCGGTCAACGACGGGATCAGGGCCACCACCACCGTCGAGTACGCCTGGGAGGGCCGGTGCAGGCGTTGCCTCGGCACCGCCTCCGGGACGGCCAGGATCTCGACGGTGGATCTCTTCGTGGAAGATCCGGCTGCCTATGGGGGCTCAGAGGCGCACCTGGTTCCCGAACACGAGGATCACGCCTACCGGGACCTCGACGATGCACCCGAGGAGATCGACGCCGAGATCCGCCAGCTCACCGACGGATGGGTGGACCTGTCCGGTTCGGTCCGCGACGCCCTGCTCCTCGGACTACCACTCGCTCCGCTGTGCGACGAGCGATGTGAGGGGCCCTCGCCAGAGGAGTTCCCAGTGGGGCTGGATCGCGGTGAGGCGGCGCCCACGCCCCGCTCGACCGCTGATCCTCGCTGGGCTGCGCTGGCGGATCTCCGCTTCGACCAGGACGACTCCTGAAGCTACACTGACCCACCCGACGTGAGCCGATCCGCGTCGGCCGGCTGGTCGGTGATCCACCACCCGGGGCCACGGGCTGCCCGGGTCACCGACGGCCCAGACCACTGACACCGGCGAGGATACGCATGGCCGTTCCCAAGAAGAAGACCTCCAAGTCCAAGTCACGCTCCAGGCGGGCCTCCAACTGGACCCTCGACCACGGAGCGCGCAGCGTCTGTCCCCGGTGCCGGGCGGCCAAGCGCCCCCACGTGGTGTGCGCCAACTGCGGTTGGTACGGCGGGCGCCAGGCGATCGAGGTCGACTGAGCCCGGATCCCGCCCGCATGGTGATCGCCTGGCTGAGCCCGGATCCCGCCCGCATGGTGATCGCCTGCCGTGCGCGCCTCCAGCGGTGATGTCCCGACCCACGTCGATCACACGTTATTGTGGGGCCAACTGGTACATCCCGGTGCATCCGGCTGGCCGCCCGGCCACCCGAGTAGGAGTCGAACCCCAGTCATGCCTGCCGAAACGCACGTGCAACAAGGTCCTGTGGACCGTGCAGAGATCCTGCAACTCGTCAAGGACCGCTTGGCCGACATCCTGGAGATCGATCCTGAGCAGATCTCCGAGGGTGACTCGTTCGCGGAGGACCTGCACGCTGACTCGCTGGCCCTGATCGAGTTGGTAGAGGCGCTCGAGGAGGAGCTCGGCGAGCGGAGCGTGGGGTTCCGCATCGAGGACGACGACCTCGAGGACCTGAAGACCGTGCGAGATGCCGTCGACTACGTCATCGCACGGCTCTGAGGCCGAACATCGATCGACCGCCCCGGTGCCGGACGCGCTCGGGTACCGGTTCGCGGATCCCGAGTTGCTGCAGCTCGCGTTGCGTCATCGTTCATGGTGTGCCGAGAACGGCAACGTCACCCCCAACGAGCGCCTCGAGTTCCTGGGCGACTCGGTGCTCGGACTGGTCATCACCGATCACCTGTACCGGACCTACCGAGATGCCCCAGAGGGGGTTCTCGCCCGGCGCCGGGCAGAGCTGGTCAGCACGGTGATGCTCGCAGAGGTCGCCCGCGAGCTGGACCTCGGATCGCAGATCCACCTGGGCCGGGGTGAGGAGGCCACCGGGGGTCGTGACAAACCGTCGATCCTCGCTGACGCGCTCGAAGCGATGTTCGGCGCGGTGTACCTCGACGGTGGACTGGACGCCGCCGCATCACTGATCGTCGAGTTGTTCCGCGACCGGATCACCGACGTGGCAGCCGAGGAGTTCACCACCGACCACAAGTCGCGGCTCCAGGAGCTCGCCGCGCGCCGCTACGGCAGGCTCCCGGTCTACGAGCTCGTGGGATCGGGCCCTGAGCACGCGAAGACCTTCACCGCTGCGGTGTCGGTCGACGGCAACGTCGCTGGAACCGGCGCGGGTCGCACCAAGAAGGAAGCCGAACAACACGCCGCCGAGGTCGCCTACGAACGGCTCTCGGAGGCCACCAACGGCCGTGAGGGGCTCACGGCTGCGAACGGAGACCAGGATGCCTGAGCTGCCGGAGATCGAACTGCTGAGAAGGGATCTCGAACGCGAGGTGGGTGACCGCAAGGTCCGCTCGGTCGAGGTGCCCGTGGCAGGCGTGCTCGAGGGCATCACCCGCAAGAACCTCCCCGGTGAGATGCAGGGTGCGAAGGGAAGCGGTGTG
>CAYVYG010000352.1:0-3846 GCA_964454385.1 uncultured Microthrixaceae bacterium | reverse complement strand
ACATGAACGAGGTGCTCGCGTACGCTCTCGGAGCCGCGTCGCTGTTCGGGGTGGTGGCACCCAACAGCGGCAACCAGTCGATCCTGGTCAAGTACGGAACCGAGGAGCAGAAGCGCCGCTGGCTGCAACCACTGGTGGACGGCACCATGGAGTCGGGGTTCTCGATGACCGAACCCCACAACCCCGGCTCCGACCCCCGCTCACTCGACACCACAGCGGTGCGTGAGGGCGATCAATGGGTCATCAATGGCCACAAGTGGTTCACCTCCAACGGCATCGACGCCGACTTCTTCATCGTCATGTGCCGGGTCGCCGAACCGGGTGGGTCATCCAAGACATCGAAGACGGGGCCGATGGTGCAGATCATCGTGCCCACCGCGACCGAGGGCGTCGACATCGTGCGCGGCATCGGGATCTGGGGCCGCGCGGAGTCCGATCACTGCGAGGTGATCTACCGCGACGTACGGGTACCCGTCGACAACGCGCTCGGTGAGGTCGGCCAGGGCCACCAGGCGGCCCAGGACCGCCTCGGAGCAGGCCGCATCTACCACTGCATGAACTCGGTCGGTCAGATGTGGCGGGCGTTCGACCTCATGGTGCAGCGCGCATCGACCCGTGAGGTCCACGGTGGTCCGATGAAGGACAAGCAGTTCATCCAGGGCTTCATCGCGGACAGCTACATCGACATCCAGTCCGCCCGGCTGATGACCCTGCACGCAGCCGAGATGACCGACCGCGGCCTGGCCGGTGCACGCACCGAGATCTCCGCGATCAAGGTCATGGTCCCCGCGGCCTACTCACGGGTGGTGGACCGCGCGATCCAGGTCTGGGGCGCAGCCGGTGTGTCCAACGACCTGCCACTCGCCGCCATGTACCAGGGCGCGCGCACGCTGCGACTTGCGGACGGACCCGACGAGGTCCACAAGATCCTCATAGCCAAGAACGTCCTCGGACGCTACGCGCAGGGTGAATCCTGGGACTTCGGCAACTGAACCGCGACAGGTGGCGGGCAACTGAACCACGACAGGTGGCAGGCCCGAAACCGGCGGGTGGACCTAGCTCGCGCGAACGTCGTCGGTGCGGTGGGGTGGGGCCTGGGTTCCCCCGGGTTGGGCATCGGCTGGCCCGCTCGAGGTGCTCTCGCGGTACCAGTCCTGCAGCATCGCGGTGTCGTCGATCTCCCACGGATGGAAGCCCGGTCTGAAGTATGCGAGCAACATCGGCGCCTGACGGCGCAGGATCCTGCGCTGGACCGCAGCGGCGCGCTTGTGCTCGGCCCTCGTGGGCACGTGTGGGTCGTCGTTCATCATGGCCCTGGTGATGCGCAACATCGGGACCGCCAGGAACGACACCGCTGCGAGCACTGCCACCATGCGTGTGAGGTAGCCGCCGCCGACCTTCGCGAACAGGTCGAACGCAACCGACTTGTGCTCGAGCTCCTCGGCCGCGTGCCAACGCCAGAACTCGAGCATCTGGGGATCCATCTCGTCGGCCGCCTCGGGATCGTCCAACAGGGTGTGAGCGCCGACCGCTGTCAGGTGCTCGGCGAAGACCGTGATGCCGAGCTGGATCCGCCACGGCAACCAGCGCCTCATGCGCCGGAACACCCGGTCCGCGTAGCGCTGCTGTGAGCGGACGTCGATACCGAACTTCGCGAAGGACGCGTTGAACCGGTCGTGCGCGCGGCTGTGCAGCCCCTCCTGTCGGACGAACACCCTGATCAGATCACGGCCCTCGTCGTCGTGGACCCGCCTCTCGTAGTGGCGCACCGAGTCGATGAAGAACTTCTCTCCCGGAGGGATCATGATCGAGAAGGCGTTCTCGAAGTGGGTGAGGATGGGGTTGCCCATGTTCCAGTACTGGGGGATCGCATCGAGGTCCCGGAACGAGAACTCGCGCACGTGCATCGACACCCCCTCGGGGAAGTTCGCGGACCTGGCCCGCTCACCGACATCCACGTAGGTCATCCGCCCTCCCTTTCTCAGTGCTCGGTCTCGTCGCTCAGTGCTCGGTCTCGTCGCTGCGTCTCGCCGCAGGGTCTAGTCGCTCCTCGGTGTCGCCGAGCTTGTCGCTGACCTCACGAGGAGTCCCACCCACAGTAGCCACCCGGACCGGGGCGTGGTACGGCTCGGGTAACCTCGCCGCCGATGCCCCACCGAGACGAATCAGCCCCGCCTGACACACCGCCCGAAGCCGATGCGCCCGCGATCGTCGCCGCGCTCGATCTCGGCACGAAGGTGCGCCTGTTGTCGGGTCGGGGCTTCTGGACCCTCGAATCGCTGCCCGAGCACGGCCTGGGCGGCATCGTGGTCACCGACGGTCCGCACGGCCTGCGCTGCCAGGCGACCTCGGCTGACCATCTGGGCCTCGCCGAAGCATTGCCCGCGACGTGCTTTCCCACCGCGGTCACCCTCGGTTCGAGTTGGGACACCTCGCTGTTGGCGGAGGTCGGCACCGCGATCGCGACCGAGGCGCTCGCGCTCGGTGTGTCGGTGGTGCTCGGTCCGGGGGTCAACCTGAAACGACACCCGGCGTGCGGGCGCAACTTCGAGTACTTCTCCGAGGACCCGCTGCTCACCGGCGAGCTGGCGGCCGCCATGGTCCGGGGCGTCCAATCACGCGGTGTCGGCACCAGCCTCAAGCACTTCGCGGTCAACAACCAGGAGTCGCACCGCCTGGTGGTCGACGCGGTGCTCGACGAGCGGACCCTGCGCGAGCTGTACCTGAGAGCGTTCGAGATCGTGGTCACCGGGGCCGAGCCGTGGACGGTGATGTGCTCCTACAACAAGGTGAACGGCACCTACGCGTCCGAGCACACCGGGTTGTTGAGCTCCACCCTGCGACACGAATGGGGGTTCCGCGGACTGGTGATGAGCGACTGGGGCGCGGTCAACGACCGTGCCGCGGGGATCGCCGCCGGTCTCGACCTGGAGATGCCGGGAAGTCGCGGAGCAAACGACCGCGCGGTGATCGAAGCCGTGAAGACGGGTCGGCTCGTCGAGGAGGCGATCGACCGCTGCGCCATCAGGGTCGTGGAGCTTCTGGCGCGCGGACAACACGCGCGCGACACCGCAACCACGGCCGCCGGCGACCCGGTCCGCCCCGCAGGAACCGCCGAGGCCCCCGAGCCCGACCGGGAGGCTCACCACGCCCTCGCGAGGCGTGCTGCGGCGGCGGGCAGCGTGCTGTTGGCGAACAACGGAGTGCTCCCCCTGTCACCCGATGCCCGGATCGCAGTCGTGGGCGCGTTCGCTGCCGAGCCCCGCTACCAGGGTGCCGGGAGCTCACAGGTGAACCCGACCAGGCTCGATCGGGCACTCGACGCCCTCCGCGAGAGGCTCGGACCCGAGAGCCGCACAGCCGGCTCCGACAAACCGGGCTGGACCTTCACCGCCGGCTACGACGCCCGCGACGGCAGTTGTCCGCCGGGAGCGCTCGACGCCGCACTGAGCGCAGCCGGCGACGCAGATGTGGTCGTCCTGTTCGCCGGTCTGCCCGCGGTCGCCGAATCCGAGGGCTTCGACCGCACGACGCTCGATTTGCCGTCAGGTCAGGTGGAGCTCATAGAAGCGCTCGCTGCCGGCTCGACCCCCGTGGTGGTGGTGTTGAACAACGGTGGCGTGGTGCACACGGACTGGGCGGACCGCGTCGACGCGGTGCTCGAGTGCTTCCTTGGTGGACAGGCCGGTGGTAGCGCCGCGGTGGACGTGCTGTTCGGGGATGCCGAACCGGGAGGTCGACTCGCCGAGAGCATCCCAGTGCACGTCGCGCAGCTCCCGGCGCACCGCAACTTCCCCGGCGAGCCGCGCCAGGTCGAGTACCGCGAGGGCCTCTTCGTCGGCTACC
>CAYVYG010000351.1:2855-3870 GCA_964454385.1 uncultured Microthrixaceae bacterium | reverse complement strand
TTCGTCGCCGAGATCGACAAGCAGGTCCGGGAGGACACCCCGATCTGGCAGAACAAGGCGTTCATCCGCCGGCCCGCGCTGGCGGACACCGACGGTCCGTTCACGAAGTTCCGCAAGTGGGCCTCACAGTTCTACCCGGAACCCGTCGACGAGTCAGCGGATGTCTACGTGCCCCGGGAGGCCTGGCCCTTCGAGCCACTCGAGACCGCTTCACGCAAGTACGGCTCGGATCCGTTCGCCCACTGAGCGGCCCTCGGGTGGGGAGCCACCGACCGCAGGGAGCTACCAACCGTAGGACCCAGCTGACCGGTGGGACACCGGGGCTACCGACCGCTCCGATTGCCGATCACCAGGCCGACGATCATCAGGATCAACCCGACGAGGCCGACGAACCCGCCGACCACGACCGCTGCCACGATCCCGAACACCGGCTTGGCAAGAGCGAACACCTCGTCGGTCGTCAACACCCGGGCCACCCCGAAGGTCACCTCGGTCCTCTCCACTCCGGGCTCGCCGTCCCCGCCGACCGGGTCGTCGGAGAACCCGCAGACCGCTCGGTACTCCCCGGGGCGGAGACGCTCGGCCACGACCAGTGGACGGTCCGACTCCCCCTCACGCTCCGAGGTGTAGGTATCCGACCCCATGCCCTCGCGCAGATCCACCGGATCCCCCTCGGAGTCAGTGATCCGACACCGCGTGGCGTTGTGCACCGCGCCGGTCAGCGGGTCCACCACCACACCGACGTTCATCGTCGCATCGGGATCGCCGATGTCCTCGATCACCTTGAAGCCGACCTCACCGGGCACATCCGCCTCGGAGGCACCGGTCACCACGACGTCACGATCGATTCCATCGAGGTCCACCGATCCGCCCAGGAGCGCGATCACGACGATCGTCGCCAGGACCGCCACGGCCATCATCGCGATCCCCACGATCACGAATCCGCGGCCCCGCCGCCTTGGCGCCGTTCCGGTCGGGTGAACCTGCACGCCGAGACGTTAGAACCTCGTCGCAA
>CAYVYG010000351.1:1648-2755 GCA_964454385.1 uncultured Microthrixaceae bacterium | reverse complement strand
GGCCTCATCGCCACCTGGGCTGGCGAACTACGGCCTCTCCACCCCCACCACCCAGCCCCAACCGCTCTTCGGCCAAGGCCTCATCGCCACCTGGGCTGGCGAACTACGGCCTCTCCACCCCCACCACCCAGGTAGCAAAGAACTGGGCGGCGCCGCCATAGGCGTGACCGAGAGCGGTGCGCACACCGTCGATCTGGTGGTCACCGGCCTGACCCCGGACCTGCATGGCGGCCTCACCGAAGCGGATCATGCCTGACGCACCGATCGGGTTGGACGACAGCACTCCACCGGAGCAGTTGACCGGCAGATCCCCGTCCATGGCGGTACGGCCCTCTTCGGTCATCTTCCAACCCTCGCCCTCCGCTGCGAAGCCGAGGTTCTCCAACCACATCGGTTCGTACCAGGAGAACGGGACGTACATCTCCACCATGTCGATGTCGTCGAGCGGATCGGTGATTCCCGCCTGTGAGTACACGTCCGTCGCGCAGTCCTTGCCCGCCTTGGGTGACACCTGGTCGCGCCCTGACGCGGTGGCGGGCTCGGAACGCATCGAGGTGCCACGGATCCACGCCGGAGGCACTCCGCTCGATGCTGCCGAGGCGTCCGCCGCCTGCTCCGCAGCGATCACCATCGCGAACGCACCGTCGGAGGAGGGGCATGTCTCGGAGTAGCGGATCGGCTCCCACAACATGAACGACTCCTTGATCGAGTCGTAGGTGATCTCCGGCTCGTGCAGATGCGCATACGGGTTCTTCAGCGCGTTCAGGCGGTCCTTGAGCGCCACCAGGATCCCGATGTCGTCCGGGGCACCCGAGCGGCGGATGTACTCGCGGATGAACGGCGCGAAGTAACCGCCCGCACCGGCGACGAGCTGTTGTTGGAACGGGATCGGGAACGACAGCGCCCACATCGCCTCGGAGACCGACTGCTGTTGCCATCCGATCGTGAGGACCCGCTCGTGCACACCCGCCTGCACGTGGCTGGCCGCGACGATCGCGGTGGACCCACCCACGGATCCGGCGGTGTGGACCCTGAACAGCGGCTTGCCCACAGCCCCCAGCGCCTCGGCCAGGTAGGTCTCGGGCATCATGATGCCCTCGAAGAAGT
>CAYVYG010000351.1:0-1548 GCA_964454385.1 uncultured Microthrixaceae bacterium | reverse complement strand
GCCCCCAGCGCCTCGGCCAGGTAGGTCTCGGGCATCATGATGCCCTCGAAGAAGTCCGGCGCCTTGCCGACCACGACCGCGTCGATGTCGTCAAAGGTCATGTGCGCGTCATCCAGTGCCCGGTACGCGGCCTCACGCAACAGCCCCGGCAGGGAGACGTCCCCGCGCACCGAGGAGTACTTCGTCTGGCCGATCCCCACGACCGCGGCACGTTCAGCGCTCATGTTTCGCCTTTCTGGTCGGGCTCGCTCACCGTTCGCCCTCCCTCATCCGCTCACCGCTGCTGCGCGATCGGCCGCTCGGGCCCCGGGCTCACTCACCGTTCACCCTCGAGCACGGCAACGAGGTTCTGTTGCAACAGGTGGCCGCTCGTCGCGTGGGCCACACCACGGTCGGCCTCGCCCGAGGTGATCCTGTTCGCCACCTCTCCGAGGCGGATGAGCCCTGCACCCATGATCGGGTTCGCCGCGAGCGCGCCGCCCGAAGGGTTCACATCGACGTCATCGCCCAGAGCGAGCTCGTTGCGCAGGATCTTCTCCTGGTGGGTGAACGGTGCGCACAGCTCGGCCACCTGCACGGGACCGTCGTGCACCCCGGCCTTCTCGGCGGCCAGTGCCACCGAGGGTGCCCTCGTGAGGTCACGGGCACCGAAGTTGTGCGAGTCGACCCGGTGGTCGATCCCTGTGATCCACGCCGGACGCCCGGACCACTCCCGGGCGCGGTCCTCCGCAGCCAGCACCACGGCGACACCGCCGTCGCTGATCGGCGCGCAATCGTGTCGGCGCAGAGGCTCGGAGATGAACTCCGCCTCCAGCAACTCCTCTACCGGCGGTGAGCCCTTGATCTGGGCGTGAGGATTGGACTCCGCTGCGGTACGGCTCCGATGGGCGATCGCTGCCATCTCGTGCTCGGTGATCGCTCCGGAGTCGAGCATCGCCCTGGCCTGCAGACCCGCCATCGCGATCGAGTCCGGCCACAGCGGCGCGTAGTAGTACGGGTCCAGCTGACGCGAGAGCACCCGGGGGAGGTCCCCCGGTGAGGCCTTCGAGTAGCCGTAGACCAGGGCCGTGTCGGCATGGCCCGACTGGATCTTCAACCACGCCTCGTACAGCGCCCATGCACCGTCCATCTCCACGTGGGACTCCGCTATCGGCGGCCACGCGCCCACCGCGTCGAGGGTCATCACGAAGCTGAACGCCTGGCCTGCCAGGTAGTCGGAGCTACCCGAGCAGGTGAAGTCGATCTCGGAGATCCGGGCACCGACCGCTTCGAGCGCCGACTGGATCACCGGCTGGACCATCTCGACCTCGTTGAGCTCCGGTACGGCCCTGCGGTGGTCGGTCTGGGCCACGGACACGATCGCCACCTCACGCATCACATGTGTCCCTTCAGCCGCTCCGCGGGCACATCCGGTTCGTCGATCGGTTCCCAGTGCTCGATGTTCTCGAAGCTGGCACTGCGCTCCTCGGTCTTCTTCCACACCGGACGGACCCTCATGCCGATGCGGACATCGGTGTGGTCGATGCCCAGCACGGTCCCGTAGAGCGA
>CAYVYG010000350.1:0-3873 GCA_964454385.1 uncultured Microthrixaceae bacterium | reverse complement strand
TGAGTGACCGACCTCAGCTGTCGCATCCGCTCCACGATTGACAGATGTGACCGACGGATGTGACCGAAGACCTGTCATGCGACCCTGAATATCTCTAGTTTCCCACGCAATATTGCGCTATGTTGATCACAAGTTGTGATGCATCCCCGGCATCAGTGAGGTGAATGAGATGCCTCGGCTCTCCCTGTTCCGTGTGCTCGGCGTTTCGATGCTCGGAATCGGACTGTTGTTTCCAGCCTGCAGCGACGCCGACGACACCCAACAAGCGACCACGACCACCACCGCCTCGATTCCCGAGCCGACCGAGTTCTCGGGTTACGTGCGCACCCCGGCTCTGGACGTGTCGTCGGTGACCCTTCCAACCGTCGATGGAGCATCGGTGAACATGGTGGCCGATCCCGACGGCATCCTGCTCGTCTACTTCGGCTATACGAGCTGTCCCGACGTCTGCCCGACGACCCTGAGCGACGTGAAGAAGGTGCTCGCCGACCAACCCGACGAGGACCGCGCCCGCATCCAGCTCGATGTGATAACCATCGATCCCGGCAGAGACACACCCGAGAAGCTCTCTGAGTACGTCGAGCGGTTCGTGCCGGACGCGAACGCCATCCGCACGGACGACTTCGTGCTCCTGCGCTCCGCCGCGGACGCCTTCGGGGCGGACTTCCGCTCGAAATTCAACGAGAGAGGCCAACGTCAGGTCTTCCACACCGATGACCTCTACGCCGTCGACGACACCGGAGCCATCGTCCTCGCCTGGCCCTTCGGTACCACGCACCCCGACATCTCACGGGACCTCACCCGGCTGTTGGCCGGGGAGCGACCCGCCGAGGATCCGCTGGACACCCCCGCGGAGACGACCCCGCCCGAGGACCGATGACCACCACCCACACCCCTGGGAATCAACCGCGGCGCCGTGTGCGAGCGGTGCTCGCCGGCGTCGCGGCCGGCGTGATCCTCGCTGCTGCGGGGTCGTGCACCGACCAACAGGTGGCGCCGAGCTCGACGGCATCGACGTCCACCGAGCCGCCACCTGTCGAGACAACTGCTCCCCGTGAGGCCGTGATCCACGATTTCGTCATCCCCGAGGGCACTGCAGCCCGCTTGGGGTCCGCAGCGGCACCGGAGTTCATCCCCCAACCACTCGAGGTGTGGGTGGGAGACAGCATCCGGGTGCGCAACGATGACAGCGAGTTGTTCAGGTTGGGGATCTTCGACGTCCACCCCGGCGAGACGGTGTCGATGGCGTTCAACACGCCCGGCGAGATGGAAGGCGTCATCTACAGCGATCAGGGCGGAGGGTGCGGGGCTCCCCCCCCGGATGTCCCGACCTTCGTCATCAATGTCCTCACGGATGCAACCGACGATTCCACGCGAACCGAGTGACCGGGCGACCGGGTGACCGGGTGACGATCGCGTCCACTTCTCAACCAGGTGACCCCGTGAGTGAAGCCCAGGCCACCAGCGACAGGGACCGGCCGGTCACCGGATCGCGGGCCAGAGCAGCCGCTCGATCGGGGTCGACCGCAGGCATGGTGCCGGTTGGCTCCATCCCTCCGCAGCAGCGCGTTCCCCTCACAACGATCGGCATGCCCAGTTCAGTCCGCTCAGGCGCAATCGGTGGCGACGCTGAGTGCTGCGCAGATCTCGATCATCCGCCCGCCGCTCAACGTCCCGAGACGCTCCACGAGCACACCGATCGAGACGGACTCGACCGAGTCGAGATTGACCGCACTTCTGTGCCCGATCGGAGCTTCACCGGGTTCGAGGACCACCTCGCTCGGCAGGCCCCGGATCGTGGTGGTGCATGGAGCCACCAGAGCCCGACGCAGCCGCGGAACCGCGGCATCGCGGGACAGCACGACGACTGGCCGTCGACCGATCTCGGGCGGTTCGCACCACCACAGCTCACCTCGTCTCGGGAGGTCCGTCACGTCGCCGCCGCAGCGTCCCGGAACGAGCCGAGGTCACCCCACTCGTCGGCCTCGTCGATCGGTTGGTCGGCGTAAGCTCTCGCGTACGCTTCGTCGATCTCCGCGGAACGGTGGCGCGATAGCAGGGCAGTCAACGCCTCGTCGATCAGTTCTGCGTCATTGGCACCCTTTCGGGCCCGTCGAGCGTCGGCGAGGAGGTCGGCGTCAACCGTCGTGCTGATCCGAGCCCGAACCATGCCACAATCATGCCACCGCTGTCACACGATCGCAATAACGTAGGAACGAGACGGGATGATCTCACCGTCGAAGAGGGTGAAGCCTTCCTTGACGCCATTCGCTCGTCAATGTCCGTCGGTCCCGACTTCTTCGGCTCCGAAGCCCTTTACTCCCAACGCGACCTGTGGATGCGCGCCACAATTCGCGTGATCTCGCAGGGAGCCTCGAGACGCTCGACCGCCATCGCGTTGAGTACGTGGTCGTCGGTGGCTTCGGATCACAGATCCACGGAGCTCACTGTCAGACCTACGACCTCGACCTCGTCTCGAGATCCACCGCTGAGAACGCAGAACGACTCGCCGGTGCTCTTCGCGAGCTGAACGCTCGGCTGCGCGTCGCCGGCATGACTGACGAGGAAGCCCGCCAGTTGCCTGTGGTCGTCGACGCAGCGACCGTGCAGGCGCTCGGGAGCACGACCTTGACGACCGACGCTGGTCCACTCGGCGTCCTCCAGACCCTTCCCGTAGCAGGTGGCAACCGCGAGTACGACAAGCTCGACGAGCGAGCCGTCGAGGTCGTCTTGTCCGGCACCAGGTTCCGTGTCGGCGCTCCGGGACATCACACCTGATTCTGCTATGAACGCGCAGCGCACAGTCCGTAGCACGCCGTGCTACAATAGCGCCATGACAACAACGATCTCCCAACGGGAACTTCGCAACAACAGTGGGGACATCATGCGCGGTCTCGACGAAGGCGAGACCTACATCGTTACACGCAACGGCCAGCCGGTCGGCGAGCTCACCCCCCTACGCCGCCGACGGTTCGTGGCAGTCGAAGCCGCGACGAATGCCTTCCAGGGCGCGCCGTCCGTCGATGCCGCGGAGTTCCGCGACGACCTCAATGCCATCGCTGACCAGGACATCCACCCCCGTGGCTGAGAACCGACCCACCCGAGGCATCCTCGACACGTCCGTCGTCATCGATCTGGAAGAGATCGACGCGAGTGCGCTGCCCGTGGAAGTGGCCGTCAGCGCAATCACGATGGCCGAATTGGCTGCTGGACCACACGCAGCATCCAACTCCGACGAGCGCGCCCGCCGCCAGGACCGACTCCAACGCGCAGAGTCGGTGTTCGATCCGCTGCCATTCGACAACGCGGCTGCACGTGCCTATGGCCGGATCTATGCAGCGGTCGTGTCAGCGGGCCGAAAGGCGCGAGGCACCCGCGCCGTGGATCTGCTGATTGCAGCCGTTGCGTGTTCCGAGCAACTCCCGCTGTACACCCGGAACCCCGACGACTTCAAGGCTCTCGATGATCTGGTCATCGTGCATGAGGTATGAGTCTGCTGGGCAAGCGTGTCGGGAACCCATCGGTCAGGGGTTTGGGAACATTTCGACACTGTTCAAAAACCCACCCGATACCCCGCCGAAGACACCGACGGCCAGGGCATGCAGTTCAAGTTCACTCCAGCAGATGAGGAGGACACCGAGGGACATGGCGTGCGGTTCAGGCTCGAGGACGCCGACGACACCGAGGGCACCGAGGGCAACGCGTTCGGGGCAGGTGATCATGGGCACCACCCTCACCCAACTTCGGCGAATCGTGCGCGACCTCGCCGAGCAATCCGGCGGAAGCCTCACAGCCCAAGGGACACAAGGGATCTCGCAGTGGGCGTGGAGGGTCTCGAACCCCCGACTTCTTCCTTGTAAGGGAAGCGCTCTA
>CAYVYG010000349.1:0-3907 GCA_964454385.1 uncultured Microthrixaceae bacterium | reverse complement strand
GATGGGTCCGAAGCAGCTCGCCGGGGTGATGCGCATAATCGCCCGCAACGCCGCGGCGGCCAAGGGGACCGAGATCGACGAGGACACCCTGGCCGAACAGACCGGCATGCTCGAGGTGCTCGTGGAATCGCAGTCGACGGCCCTGTACGCGACCGGCCGCATGTGGGACGACGGCATCATCCACCCCCGCGACACCCGGACCGTGCTCGGCCTCGCTATCTCCGCCGCGCACTCCAACGTCGTGCAGGGGACGAGCAACTGGGGGGTGTGGCGACATTGATCGATGGCTCTTCGCGCGAGCGCTCATCGCGGTGCCGTTGGGGCCCCTGCCCCAACGGCCGTACGGGAGGCGGGTGCTTTGATTGAGCGCATCTTGATCGCGAATCGGGGGGAGATCGCATGCCGGATCGCGCGCACCGCGCACCGGCTGGGCATCGGTACCGTCGGCGTGTACTCGGCGGCGGACCGTGGGGCGCTGCACACGACCATGGTCGACCGGGCGGTCTGCCTCGGTGGCGCGAGCCCATCGGATTCCTACCTGCGCGGTAACGCGGTGCTGGCCGCGGCACTCGACGCCGGTGCCGATGCGATCCACCCCGGGTACGGGTTCCTCTCGGAGAACGCGGCGTTCGCGGCGGAGGTCGAGTCCGCGGGTGTCATCTGGGTCGGTCCCACACCCGGCCAGATCGAGTTGCTGGGCGACAAGGTGGCGGCGAAGCAGGCCGCGGTGCGCGCCGGGGTCCCTACGACCGAAGCGGTCGTGGTCGATCCTGTTGTGCTCGCTGATCCGGAGTCCACCGATGCGACCATCGCCGAGCTGCCGCTACCGGCGATGGTCAAAGCGGCGGCGGGTGGTGGCGGTCGCGGCATGAGGATCGTGCGCGACCGCTCGGAGTTCGCCGAGGTGGTCACCTCCGCGTCCCGCGAGGCAGAAGCAGCCTTCGGTGACGGCACCGTCTTCGTGGAGCCGTTGATCGAGGGCGGGCGCCATGTCGAGGTCCAGATCCTGGCCGACAGCCATGGCAACGTGGTGCATCTGGGGGAGCGGGACTGTTCGATCCAGCGCCGCCACCAGAAGGTCATCGAAGAGACCCCGTCGCCCGGCATCGACGAAGCCACGCGTCAGGCCCTCTGCGCTGGCGCCGTGAGCCTCGCCGAGGAGGTCGGCTACCGGGGGGCCGGCACCGTCGAGTACCTGGTGGGACCCGACGGGACGATCTCGTTCCTCGAGGTCAACACCCGCCTGCAGGTGGAGCATCCGGTCACCGAGGCCGTCTGGGGGGTCGACCTGGTGGAGCTGCAGCTCTCGATCGCCAACGGCGCCGAGTTGCGGTTCACCCAGAGCGACCTGGCGCCACGCGGTCATGCGGTGGAGGCCCGGCTGGTGGCTGAAGACCCGGCTGCTGGTTGGATGCCCTCGGTGGGTGTGATCGAGGCGTTCCGCTTCGATCACGCCGTCGAGGGCCAGGGCGTGCACGGTACCTCATCGGGGATCCGGGTGGACTCGGGTGTCGTCGCGGGATCGATCGTGGGAGCCGATTACGACTCCCTGCTCGCGAAGGTCATCTCCCACGGTCCCGATCGTGCATCGGCGGTTGCCGCGCTCGGGCGTTGCCTGCGCGGAGCCGAGATCGCGGGTCTGCGTACGAACGCGGAGCTGCTGGCAGCGGTCTGCACGGAGCGCACCTTCGCCGAGGGCCGCACGACCACCGCCTACCTCGATGAGCACCCGGAAGTGACCGCCGCGGCGGGACCTTCGGGTGACGACCGGTTGGTGCAGGGCCTCGCTGCGGTGTTCGCGTTGGAGGATGCGAACCGTCGCAGTGATGTGGTCAGCGGGTTCGCGCCCTCGGGCTGGCGCAACGTGGCCACCCAGGGACAGCGGATCACGATCGTCGATCCCGACGCACCCGCCGCCCGCGACGACGCGGCAACCGGCGATGTTCCCCACGATGCGGACTCGACGGATCCAGCTGGTGGGCTCAGCGTGGAGTACAGCTTCGACACCGCAGTTCGTGGCGTAGACCCAGCAGTGGCATCAACTGGCGCGGGACCGCTCGGCACCGGTGTTCGGCGGGCGGAGGTGTTGGTGGGACCGCTGCCCCGACCCGATTCGCAGGGTGTCCTCGAAGAGGACCGCAGGCGCCGCTGCGAGGTGTTGGTGGGCCGTGTCGGTCCCGATGGATCCCAACCGGATGCAGCGGTGTCGGAGTCGCTGTCCAGATGGCAGATCGAGCTCGACGGTGTCAGCCAGGTGCTCGAGGCCGTGATCGACCGGAGCCGTGCGGAACCGACGGTACGGATACGGGGTGCAGCCGGGCGGACCACCTGGACCCGCGCGGCGCGCTTCGCGGACCACGACGAAACCGACGCAGCGACCGGACCAGTGTCGCCGCTGCCCGGTTCGGTGGTGTCGGTTCACGTCGCCCCGGGGGACACGGTGCGAGACGGTGACCTGCTGGTGGTGATCGAGGCCATGAAGATGGAGCACCGGATCACCGCGCGCGCAGACGTGACCGTCGAGGAGGTGCGGGTCGCGGTCGGCGACAAGGTCGACGCCGGCGACGTGCTGGTCACCTTCGTGCCCACCTCCTGATCCAACGCCATGGATCAGTCCGGTGGATCGACCCAGTGGGTCAGCCGGCCAACGCCTTGGCTTTCAGCACCTCGAACTCCTCGGTGGTGATCGCTCCCGAATCGAGCAGTTCCTTGGCCCGGGCGATCTGTTCGGCCGGGGAGCCCGACCCGCTCTGGGCGACCACGGTCCGCGTGTAGTCCTGGAGCTGACGCTCGGAATCGGCTTGCGCCTCGAGCGCCCGCTCACCCATGCCGCCGCCTCTGACGATCAGGTACACGAACGGTCCGATGAACATGAACACGAAGATGAACAGGACCCAGAGGGCCTTTGCCAGCCCGCCCATGTCCTTGGAGCGGAACAGGTCCCCGAAGATGCTGAAGATGATCATGAAGTAGATCACCATGAAGAAGATCACCAACAGTGACCAGAGGACCTCTCCGAGGTCGATTTCCGCGAGCAGCATCGCCGCCTCCGTGGGTGTGAGAGCGGTCTGTCCCGGTGACGCGACCGGCCCAAGACCGTAGCCGAGCGCCGGCACCCCGGTGCGGTGCCACCCGATCTCAGGCCGGCATCAGCACCGCCGCCATCGTCGCCCCCAGCTCGAAGCACGTCTGGGCCTGGTCACCGTCGCGCTTCAACAGCTCGACCGGTTCCGCTGCCGAGCGCCATCCGATCCCGGTGACGATGCGTTCGATCGCGAGGCGGGCACCGGTGGTGTCGGTCGATCCGTGTATCCACACCCCCCACGGGCGCCCGGCGCCGATCTCGCGCGCATCGTCGTAGGTGGTGTCGAAGAAGTGCTTGAGTGCACCCGACATGTATCCGAGGTTGGCGGGCGTTCCGAGGAGGTAACCGTCGGCAGACCGCACATCGTCGGCGGTCGCGTGCAGAGCTGTCCGCTCCACTACCTCCACCCCATCGATGTCGGGATGGTTCGCTCCCCGGATCGCAGCCGCCGCGAGCGACTTCAGGTGCTCGGTCGGGGAGTGGTGGACCACCAGGAGCCTCGCCATGGCCGAGACGCTAGGTCTTGTCATCGCCGGTGCGCGGGAGCGGTCGCATCGATTGCCTCCGGTCGTTGGTCGCTCTGTAACGTCGGGTGGGGCGCCGCTGTTCTCCGAACCGGGTGGGCCGTGGACGGGGGTGCCGGTAGGCGCGCAGCGGTACGGGAGTCCGAATGAGTTCCAGCGGCGAGGACAGGCCGATCATGAACGAGCCCGCGGGTGCGGAGGCGCTCGGGGGAACCGGCCTGCGAGTGGGGTTCCGGGGCCCGTACGCGGATGGACCTCCACCGCAGGATCTCGAGGTGCACTACCCCGACATCGATCG
>CAYVYG010000348.1:0-3914 GCA_964454385.1 uncultured Microthrixaceae bacterium | reverse complement strand
ACAGGACAGCCCGATCCGGTGAACGCACCGGCCATCGCCGAGCGGCTCCGATCGCTGGTGCTGACAGTGCTCGAGGAGCTCGTCGAGCACCACCTCGCTGACTGGCGGGTGCCGGGCACCTTCGGTGGCCACCCGGTGGAGCCCGACGTAACGGCCGATCTGGCCTTCACCCTCGCCCACCTGCACGACCTGGGCGTCGAGCGGGTTGCGGGCACCGCTACGACCGACGCCATCGGGATGAGCCTCGCCGGCATCGACGGTGAGCGGACCCACACGTTCTTCTCCTACCGTGTCGCGGAGACGCTCGCCCGATTCGGTCGCTTCGACGACAACCAGCTGATCTCGGGTTGGTCGCAGCCGGCCCGTGACAACCTCGCACGCGCGGTCGACTCCACCGAGTGGCTGGCGTTGCTCGACGCCGGCCTGCCGCGCAACTACGCGGCGGTGCTCGCCCGCTGCGAGCTCGCACGACGCGAGCTCGGGTTCACGGTGGACGACGAGGTGTTCGCCGACCTGCTCGCGCGCACCACCTCGATGATGTCGCGCGATCCGACCGGTTTCCTCGACGACTCCACGAACGGGGTCGGCCGCACCGACATCTACACCGTGGACCTGTGGCTGTTCACCGAGCCGTTGGCCGACCTCCTGGGCGATCGTTGGCAGAGGGGTCTGCGCACCGCTACCGACCTCGTGCAGCGGGTGGGTGCGCCCGACGGCACAGCCGTGCCCTGGGGTCGCAGCACCGGCGCCCTCGCGGTCGCGCTGACGATCGAAGTTGCGGCGCTGGTGCTCACCGCGGACCAACGAGGCGGATCGTCACGATCCGACGCGCTCTGGCTGCGCAGAGCCGACGTCGCCACCTCGGCGATGCGGGGGTGGTTCGCGAACGGTCTCACATCGGCACACCAGCATCGCTCCCCGTATGCCTACCGGGGCCCCTTCCGCCGCCTGCAGATGACCCTCGACCTTTTGGGCAAGCTCGCCTGGTCGGCAGGACGCCTCGGTTCGCTCACGGACACACCGCACACACCGCACACACCGCACACACCGGACGCACCCGACGCACCCGGCGAGCCGTCAGACCCCGGAGAGCTTGCGGATGCCCATCCGGACCGCGATGAGCTCGTGCGCCTCGACTCGCACCGGGCGACCTCGGTGTGGACCCACCAGGACCCGTTGATCGGCTTCGTGGTCCCCTTCGTGGGAGCGACGACCTCGGACTACCTGGCAGCCCCGCGACGCCCGGGGCTGTTCGAGGTGCCCGTCGATTCGGCGATCGCCTGTTGGGTCCCCACGGTCGCGGCGAAGCACCGGACCTTCTCCTGTGCAGGGGTCCCCAATTCGGTCAGCCATCGTGCCGGCGGGGTGACCGCCCGCTGGGATGGTTTCGCGGCTCTGGGAGAGCTCGATCCTGCGGCGGATGCGCCCGGCTTCGCGGGCAGGGCAGACATCGAGTACCGGGTAGTGGATCGCACCCTCACGATCGAGGCCGACCTGGGTTTCGAGGAGCCTCCGGACGCGATCGGGGTCGTGGTGCCCGAGGTCGCCGGTCGTCCGCTGCGGGTCGAGGTGGTCTCCTCCGGCACGGACCGACGGAGTGGGACCGCGCGCTACGGGATCCTCGACACCGAGGGGATCTCGGAGTGGCGGAGCTTCACCTCTGAGCTGGCGGTGCTGCACCAGGTCGACCTCGAACCCGGCAGGCGGGTCGGGTACTCCCTGGCGGTCACCCCCACACTGAGGGTCGCGTCGAGCGGGCACGACCACCACTACGACAACTTGCTCTACGCCCCGATGGAGGCCGAGCGCAGGGCTGTGTCGCTGCCCAACCCACTGGGCCCGCTCGCCGATGCCACCGTCGGGCTCGACGGCGTCGACCTCTACCACCTCCACTGGCCCGAGTGGATGGCCTTCGACGACATCGACGAGCACCGACGCGTCGCGGACCGACTCGCGCAGGCCCGCGTACCGGTGATCTGGACCGCGCACAACCTGACCCCTCACGACAAGCGCCCCGAGGTCCACGATCCGATCTACGCCCTCTGGGCCGAGCGCGTCGACGCTGTGATCCACCACTCGCGCTGGGGTGGGACGCGCATGCGTGAGCGCTACCGCTTCGCTTCAGGAACACGCCACGTGGTCATACCCCACGGCCACTTCGGCGATCTGCACCCTAGCGCCCGCACCCCGAGGGCCGAAGCCGAGTCGCTGCTGGGGCTGGCAGCGGCCCCGATCCGGGTGGGGGTGCTCGGCGCACCGCGTGCCGAACGCGACGTGGCCGGGTTCCTCGAGGCTCTCACGTCGTCGCGCAACGAAGACCTGCAGGTCTGCTGCTGGTCACTCGAAACCGGTACCAGCACTCCCTCGGACCCGCGGATCGAGGTGGCGGAGACCTACCGGATGGTCGACTCGCGGACCTACGGGCTGCGCCTCGCTGCATGCGACGTGATCGCGCTTCCGTTCGACCCCCACGGCGAGATGCTCGCCACCGGTGTCGCGGCCGATGTGGTCGGCTGCGCGAAGGCTGCGCTGGTGAGCGACTGGCCGTACCTGATCGAGGTGCTCGGCCATGCCGGGATCCCGATGGGTCACACGGTCTCATCGATGACAGCTGCGCTCGACCGCCTCGACGCCGACGCGGTCGCGGGGGCCTCCGAGAGCGCGCGCAGCCTGCAACCGGCGCAGTCCTGGGACCGCGCCGCTGAGCTCACCCTCGAGGTCTTCGAGTGGGCTGTGTCGCGCGCGGAGCGGCCGTGACGGCGCGTCCAGTGCAACGGCTGGCCTTCGGTTCACCTTTGCGCTCAGAGCATCCGGTCCAGACGGTGAAGGATCCCGCCCAGCAGCTCGCGGTCGTGATCCGGCCGCCGGGGTGAGAGAGGGTGCGTGGAGCTGCAACCGATCTGTCCACGCAGCTCGAGGAACATCGCGGCGTCGTGGCGATATCCCGGCACCGGTGCCCGGAATGCGAGCTCACCGAGATACTGCAGTAGGTCGTTCAGCTCGCGGAAGCCCAGTTCGTCACCGGCTGCCCAGCTCGCGTCACGCGCCGCGAACGCGTCTGGGGCGAAGGTGGACAACCCGAGCAGGTAGTCCGATCCGTAGATCACCTGGTCGATCGCCAGGTCGTTGCCGGTGAGGACCATGAAATCGCTGCGTACCCGGTCACGGATCGCGAGGCGCTCCAACTCCGGACCGCGACGCAACGAGGAGTGCTTCGCTCCGACCATCGAAGGGATCGCGACCATGGCCTCGAAGGTGTCGGGCTCCCAGATGCGACCCGCTGGATGGAACATGGTGCCCAACTCGAAGCCGAGGAACCGGTCGACCCGCTCACCCAGCGCAGCATGGGTGTCGACCAGCGCTGCCTCGGGCACCGCTGCGAGGCCGTGTGACGGGAAGACGATCGGGGTGCCTCCAACAACCGCGATCCGAGCCATCGCGGCCGCGTAGCGGCCGTGGTCGAAGGCATCCCCTGGTTCGTCGTCGACGAGGGCTCCGGCCACGAAGCGGTCGGGGCCGGGCTGTCCAGCGGTCAGGCTGCTCGTACGTGCGAGCACTTCGGCTCTCTGCGCCGGTGAGAGGTGCGGCCCGAATCCGGTGTCCATGTTGACCGCCGGTACGAGCCCGGCGGCGAGGGTGCGCTCCAGGTGTGCCTCGAAGGCGGCCCAGTCGATCCGGCCACCGGGATCGAAGGGCAACAACACGGCCGACATCCCGGTGATCGATCGGCCGGGTCGCACGCGCTCGGTCAAGGAGTGTGCCGCGGTCACTTCACGGCGGGGTTCCCAGCCCGCAACCAGGAGATCAGCTGTGCCGCATCGGCCATGAGATGCTCCGGGTCGTCATCGGTGACGAACTCGAGCAGCGCCGCCCGGCTCGTGCCGTGGAGATCCGGTACCGACGCAGCGGTCGCC
>CAYVYG010000347.1:0-3925 GCA_964454385.1 uncultured Microthrixaceae bacterium | reverse complement strand
GCAAGTTCAGGTTGGTCTTCGTCATAGGGGCGTTGGGCCAAGATGGCTGACCGAACCACGACCCACCGAAGCGATCAGATGTCGACGGCCGCGCAACAGCCACAACCCGAACCCCCCGAGACCGCCAGCGGTGACCTCCACCATGGGCCCAAGGTCGCCGAGCCGTTGTCGATCGGTGAGGTTCTGGCGGTGCTCAGCGAGGAGTTCCCCGACATCACGATCTCGAAGATCAGGTTCCTCGAGGCCCAGGGGTTGTTGCAGCCCGAACGCAACGCGTCGGGCTACCGCCAGTTCGGCGATGCCGACATCGAACGGCTCCGGTGGATCCTGCGCCAGCAGCGCGACCACTTCCTTCCGCTCAAGGTGATCCGACGTGCACTCGAGCGCGGGGTCGACGTGATCGATGCAGGCGGTGGCGATCAACCCACGTTGTGGTCCGCGGTGGCGGAGGCTGCTGCATTGGAAGAGATCGGCAGCGAGAGGGAACGGATCGCCCGTGGCGAGGCCGACGAGGCCAGACGCAACGCCGCCCGGACGCGGGCGCACCCCTCGACGCGCGACAGGCGCAGGGCACCTGGTGCCGGCAGCGTCCGCGAACGGGCCGCGGCGGGTGATCGTCCACGCTACTCGAGCCCTGCGGACGTGGTGGCCGCCCTGCAGGAGGACCCCAGGCCCGAGAGGGCTGCCGTCGCCGACGGGCCGGGCTCCGCCGGCAAGGCCGAAGGCACTGAAGCACCGGACGGAGCCGACGAACCGAGCGCGACCCCGCCTGGTGACGGGGCGAGCGAACCGGCCGCCGAGGTCGCCGACAATCGCAGCGGTGTCGTCGAGACCGGTGTGAAGCCGGGCGGCAGCTCAACCGGGGACGAACCCGGCGGTGCTCTCGGTGAAGGGGGCGAGCCGCCCGGCACACCCGATGGCTCCCGCGAAGAGGGGTCATCCGCATCGCGGGGTGCCCCCGGCGCTGTCGAACACGGAGGCAGGATGCGCCAGCTCAACCGGGACGAGTTGTTGTCGGAGGTCTCCCTGTCGGAGCAACTCCTCGATGAGCTGTTGGAGTTCGGGCTCCTCGATCCCCAGGAGGTGGCGGGGGAGTTGCTGTTCGACCAGGTCGACCTGAACGTCGCCGAGCTGGCCCGACGGTGTGGCGATCTCGGGCTGTCCCCGCGACACCTGCGGATGTACAAGATCGCGGCCGACCGCGAAGCAGGCCTGCTGGAGCAGGTCGCGATGCCGCTGCTCAAGCAGCGCAACCCTGCTGCGCGGTCCAAGGCGTCGGAGACCGTTTCCGAGCTCGCGACGATGGGAGCGGAGTTGCACAAGGCACTGCTCGCGAGGGAGTTGGGCCCGCACCTCGCTCCGTGAGGGCGGCGGTCACCGGTGCTTCGCCGGCGGTTAGTCTGGGACCGATGGTCGAACTTGATCTACTGGGAGTGCGTGTCGAGCTGCCGAGCAACACGCCCGTGCTGTTGCTCCAGGAGCGCGCCGGCCGACACCGCAAGCTGTCGATCTTCATAGGCGGGCCCGAAGCCGCGGCGATCGCGTTCTCCCTCGACGGGGTCGAGCCGCCACGGCCGCTCACCCACGACCTCGCTTGCACGCTCGTGGAGCTGTTCGGCTCGGAGCTGTTGAGGGTGGTGCTCACCGAGCTGCGCGATACGACCTTCTATGCCGATCTGCACCTGCGCAGACCCGGTGCGGATGACGATGCCGAGGTGCTGACGGTCTCTGCGAGACCCTCGGACGCGGTCGCGCTGGCGGTGCGCACCAACGCGCCCATCTTCGCCACCGAGGAGCTCCTCGATGACGCGGGCTTCGTCGACGAGGCCGAGGACGAGACTCCCGAGGAGGTCGTCGAGGAGTTCCGGGAGTTCATCCAGAACGTCTCACCGGACGACTTCGCGAGCTGAACCAATGTGAATCCGCCAGCCCGGGAGTGCGATCGCGCAGGATCCACCCCATAATGGTTTCGTTGCAGTAGTTTCACCGTTGTGATCCCGCGGCAGCCGGGATTCGATGTCCCGGGCGCTGCGTCGGGATCGGTGACGCGTGGAGCGCCGCCCGACCCGGCCGCCCCACACCGCGGACGGCAGCGAGACCGGAGAACCCAGTGGAGACCTACGAGGACGGATTCAGCGGACGCAGGACAGCGGAGATCGTCGGGATCAGCTACCGACAGCTCGACTACTGGGCGCGCACCGACCTGGTGAGGCCATCGCTGGCCGATGCACAGGGTTCGGGCAGCCGTCGCCGCTACTCCTATCGTGATCTGCTGGAGCTGAAGGTCATCAAACAGCTCCTCGACGCCGGCCTGAAGCTCGAATCCGTGAGAGAGGTGTTCGCGTACCTGCGTGAATCGCTCGGTGAGGACGTGGCCACCGCGAACCTGGTCATCAACGGCCGCAACTCGGTGGTGGTGGCTTCCGGTGACGAGCTGATCGACGTGCTCAACGCCGGCCAGGGTGTGTTCAACGTGCTGGCGCTCGGTGGCGTGAAGGAAGACCTCGACGCGGCGATCCTGGAGCTGCGCCCGACCGCCACCCGATCGGGCGCAGCGGACTCGGCGTCCGCCGTCTGATACCCGGTGGGTACAGAGACCCCGTGAGAAAGTCCCCGCTCGATTCGGCGCACCGTTCGCTGGGCGCCAAGATGGTCGACTTCGGTGGCTGGGAGATGCCGCTGTCGTATCCCGAAGGAACACTCGCCGAGCACCTCGCCTGTCGTCGCTCCGCGGTCGTGTTCGACGTGAGTCACCTGGGCACCGTGCGGGTGGAGGGCCCCGGCGCCCACAGCGCCCTCCAGCGGGCGTTGAGCAACGACCTCGACAAGATCGCTCCGGGACGCGCCCAGTACACCCACCTGCTGGCCGATGACGGATCGGTGCTCGACGACATCATCGTCTGGTGGATCGATGACCAGACCTTCGATGTGATGCCGAACGCATCCAACACCTCCCGGGTTGTGGACGCCCTCGAAGGCGACGACGCTCGGGGAGCTGCCCCCCCGGACGGCGCGGTGAGCATCACCGACACCACGGCGACCCGGGCGGTGCTCGCAGTGCAGGGCCCGAACGCACGCTCGGTGGTGGCGGACGTCGCGCCCGGAGCAGCCGATGTGGGCAGGTTCCGGGTGAAGCGGTTCACATGGCGGGAGCACTCCTGTGTCGCCGCGGGCACCGGATACACCGGGGAGGACGGCCTCGAGTGCGCGGTGCCGGTCGAGGCCGCCGCGCAGATGTGGGACGAGCTCATCGCTGCCGGTGTGCTCCCCGCCGGCCTCGGCGCCCGTGACACCCTGCGCCTGGAGGCCGGCCTGCCGTTGCACGGCCACGAGCTCGGCGAGGGCATAACCCCCCTCGATGCTGGTCTCGGATGGGTGGTCTCGTGGGACAAGGGCGACTTCCCGGGCCGCGATGCGCTCATCGCCCAGCGGGATCGCGGTGTGGAGAGGATCCTTCGTGGCCTGCGGACCGAGGGTCGCCGCCCGCCGCGCGAGGGCCAGGAGGTGAGCTCCGGTGGCCGTGTCGTGGGAGCGGTCACATCGGGCAACTTCTCCCCGGTGCTCGGATGCGGGATCGCGATGGCCTTCCTCGAGCCCGGGATCGAGGTGGGCGACGAGGTGACGGTGAGGGCCCGCGGGTCCGAGCTCGCGGGCCGCGTCGTCGAGATGCCCTTCGTCGGTTGATCCAGAGCGACTCGGGCGGTGCTCGTGAGTCGACAGCGGTTGTATCAACGCTGGATGACTGCGGAACCTGGCTCTGGTCAACTGGACGGGGTCAAGTCACCGAGGTCTCGCTATCAGTCGGCGAGGTCCTGGATCGGTGGACAGGAGCAGACGAGGTTGCGGTCGCCGTAACCGCCGTCGATGCGACCCACCGGAGGCCAGTACTTGGCGGGCCCGTGCGGCTCGCGATCGGCGGGCCAAC
>CAYVYG010000346.1:0-3930 GCA_964454385.1 uncultured Microthrixaceae bacterium | reverse complement strand
GCTCCGGGGCGCTCAATGGCTTGGGTCATGCCCGTTGCCTCCGAGTTGTCGAGGGCCGGTCTCGTCCGACCCCATCGGGGTGTGGGTTGGCGCGGATCGTGCGCAACCACACGAGAATCTACCGGGCCGAACCTACCGCCCCCGGTGCGACCACCCAAACACGTCATGCGCCCGTGGTGCGGGGTGACCGGCACACGGTTCGCGGTGGTCGTCGATAGGTTTGGTGGATGCGCAACAGTGGACGTCTCCTCCTGACGGTGTCTGCAACGGTGCTGCTGGTCGCAGGCGGGTGCAGTTCGGATCGGAGCTTCGACTTCGTTGGCTGAGGAGTCGCACGACGAGAGACGCCCGGCCGCTGCGGTGGTCGTGCGCATCAGTTGTGACCCGGAACTGGCGGAGCTCGCCGCGGATGCGCTCTGGCAGGCGGGTACGACTGCGGTCGCCGAGGAACCGGTCGGGGGCGTCCCTGGGGTCACGGGTGTCGCGGGTCACCCCGGCACCTCTCGGCTGGTCCGTGATGTCGAGCTGACAGGCACCCCTCAGCTGTCCGCTGATGTCGCGCCGACCGGTGTTGTCGCACTGACCGGTGAGGTTCCCCGTGGCGCACTCGGGGGGCTGCGCTCCTGGTGCGACGCGACGGAGGGTCGCGCACGCGTCGAGGAGCTCGCGCTCGACCCGGCGTGGGCGGACGCCTGGTGTGACCACGCGACCGCGGTCCGGGTGGGCCCACTGGTCCTCAGACCCGTCTGGGTCACCGAACCAATCGGGCCCGGTGAGATCGACCTGCCGCTCGATCCGGGTTCCAGTTTCGGATCGGGCAGTCACCCGAGCACCAGAGGCGTGCTCGACGCGATCGTCGAGTGGATCACAGGCGCAGAGCGGGTGCTGGATGTCGGTTCTGGCAGCGGTGTGTTGTCGATGGCCGCCCTGTTGCTGGGTGCGGGATCCGCGGTGGGGGTCGACATCGACCCTGCGGCAGGGAAGGCCGGTCGTGCGGCGGCCGAGCTGTGCGGGATGCAGGACCGATTCGAGTTCCGCTCCGGCGGGCTCGAAGCGCTGGGAGGTCACTTCGACCTGGTTCTCGCGAACATGTTGATCGGCGCGATCGAATCGCTCGGATCGGACATCCGTGAACGCTGCCGCCCCGGTGGGACCATCGTTCTCGGTGGCTACCTCGAGTCGCAGCGCGACCGTGCGCTCGCCGCGGTGCAACCCGTCGAGGTGCTCTCCGAGTCCGTCGAGGACGGTTGGGTGACCTTGGTTGCCGTCGCGTGTTGAACCCCGGCGAACTGTCCGGTGAGGCACACGCATGTGTGGTCTGAGAGCGGACAGTTCGCCAGTGGCGTCGGGGTCGCCGGGGTCGCCGGGTTTGCCGGGTGCGCGACGAACTGTCCGCTGTGGGACTCGTCTGTGTGGTCTGAGAGCGGACAGTTCGCCGGGGCCGCTGGGGGGCGCGGGGCGCGCGGGTGGAACGCTCAGGGCCGATCGAGCTCAGCTGCGAACACCGGTGCGCCAAGAGTCTGGGACTGTGCCAGCGCCCTCTCGCCGTGTTCGACGGCCAGTGCCTCGTCGCCCAGTGAGGAGTGGAGCTCGGCGATCACCGTGTCGACCGGACCGTAGGAACAGGTTCCCTGCCAGCACCCGAGGCCCGAGTACGGGGCCAGGGCGACCAGGTAGCGCCGGGCGGTCTCGCCGTCACCTACCATCGAGGCGGCCCGCCCTCCGATGATGTGGGCGGCGAGCCAGGTGAAATCCTCGGGCACGTCCTCGAGCGCCGCCCGCGCATGCCGTCGCGCGCGGTCCGGTTCCAGCGTTGCCAGTGCGAGGGCCAGCGCTGCATGCCAGGCAGGCACCCCGGGCTGCTCTGCCATCAGATCCTCCATCGTCGGGATGAGCTCTTCGAGGCGTCCCTGAGCGAGGCGGATCATCAGGATCTGTGCGCCGAAGGTGGCAGTGGCCCTCGAGGGCGACACCGACGCGAACAACTCGAGTGCCTCCTTTGAGCGAGCTTCGGCCGCCTCCAGATCACCGTCGAGGTGGGCCACCGCAGCCCGCTGGTATGCGAGCGACCATCTACGCCCGACGTCACCCACCCGATCGACCAACAGGGACGCCTCCTCGAGGCTCGCGCGCACCCGTTGGCCGTCGCATCGCAACAGTCCGACCGAGAACGACAGCTGCAGGCCCTCGAACAGGGCGATCGGATCATTCCCGGCACGGGCGGCTCCGATCAGCTCGTCGGTGATGCGTTCACGCAGATCGATGTCGCGCGGGTGGCCCAGGCCCAGGTAGGCGAAGGGGAGCACCTGGCGCCTGGTGCCCGGGGACTTCGCGGCGGCTTCGGCCTGCAGGAAGAGCTCGCGGCACAACGCCGAGTCGCCGGTCATCGAATGGGCGAGGCTGGCGGCTGCCGCGATGAGCGCCCGTTGGTCGGGTTCGGTGACCGATGCCAGCGCGCGCCCCGCGATGTCGATCGAGCGGCTGTGCAGCAGACCCGACTCCGTTGTCGCTCCGAGTTGCAACACTGCGAAGGCCGCATCCCCGATCAGTCGTTCGTCACCCAGCGCGAACGCAGCATCGACCGCGGCGAACAGAGCGTCTTGTTGTTCGGGTGCGCCGGCGAGGCGCAGGGAGTCCGCGAATCCGATCAGCGATGCGACACGCAGATGGTCGTCGGCGTCGGTCCGTTCGATCGCCGACAGCGCACGTTCGTGCCAACGGGCGGCGTCCGCGTGGGCTCCCTTGGAGGACGCCGATCGGGCGGCTGCGAAGGCATCTTCGACCGCGGTGGCGGGATCGACCTCGGCGGAGGCCAGGGCGTGGATCGCGACGCTGCTCAGGGGTCCGCCGCGACCGCGCAGCAACTCACCGGCGCGGTGGTGGATCTCCATTCGATGCCCCGGTGACAGGTCGTCGTAGAGCGTCCTGAGCACGGCTCCATGGCGGAACGAGATCCAACCCTGTCCGTCCCCGTCTTGGTCCTCGATGAGCAGGGACGCGGCGATCGCCCCGGCCAACCCGTTCTGCGGCGCGAGCCCGAGAAGCACGTCGGTCGGGCAACGCGGACCGCAGACAGCGGCCACCTCGAGGGTGGCGCGGGTCGTCGCTCCCAGGCGATCCACGCGCCGGCGGACCGCCTCGCGCAGCGTGTCGGGCGGGGCCGGTCCCCTGCTGCCCACCGGGTCGATCTCGGCGGTTCCGTCGGGCCACGCCGGGTCCGCCAGCATGTGCTCGAGGATCAGGGGGTTGCCGCCTGACATCTCGAGCAGCCAGGCGAGTCGTGGTTGATCCACAGTGTCGTGGTCGCCGATGAGCCAATCGGCGAGCTCCTCCAGTTCTGTGGTTCCCAGAGGTTCGACCGGCAGTGCGTCGTCGCTCAGTTCGGGCGGTACCAGGCCTGCGTCGCCGGCGGTGGCCACGAGCACCACCCCCTCCACCTCGGCAGCGTCCTGCAGAGCCGCGACGGAGGTGGGCCCGGCCCGGTCGAGGTCATCGACCATGAGCACCACCTGGTCTCCTTGTTCGGCCAGCTCGGTGACCGCGGCGACGAAGCCCGCCATCGGCGGCAGCGACGGGTCCAGGTCAGCATCCAGGTCTTCGAGTAGATCCGTGAGGGTCGCCACGGCTTCATCGGGATGCAATGAGCACACACTGGTCGCCACCTGGGCGCCGCGGCGTCGGAGACGGCGGCGCAGCTCCTCCAACAGACGTGACTTTCCGATCCCGGATTCGCCGATCAGCACCACGGGTCCACCGGCGTCACAGAGTGCGAGCGCACGTGCGATCAGTTCGCCCCGTCCCACGAGTGGTGTCGGATCGTTGACCATCTCGCCGACCGCCGTTTCGAGCACCGACGCTTCGGCTGCGCGCAGCTCCGGCCCGGGATCGATGCCGAAGTCGCTCATCTTTAGGGCGGCGGTGGCCGTGCCG
>CAYVYG010000345.1:0-3936 GCA_964454385.1 uncultured Microthrixaceae bacterium | reverse complement strand
GGCGCGGTGCTGTGGCACTTGAGCGCTGTCGAGAAGGTTCCCGCGCTCGTGGTGGCGTCGAGTGTCGAGCGGGGCGAGGTGATCGGCACGAGCGACGTTCGGGTTGCGTACGTGTCGAGCGATGATTCGCTGGCCCGCCTCGACGGCTCCCAGATCGACCGAGTGGTGGGCCGCGTTGCTCTGGTTGATCTGGCTGAGGGAACGCTCCTCACGACCTCGGTGATCGCCGATGCTGCCACGGTCCAGGACGGCGACGGCGTGGTCGGCCTTTCCCTCGACCCGGGTGCCTACCCCGCACGTGGACTCGCTCCGGGCGATCGCATCAACGTCGTTCGTTCAGCCGACGTCGCCGACCTCGACGCGGATCCTGCGGTCATCGCTCGCAACGCGACCGTGTTCGCCGTTGACGAGCTGGCCAGCGATCGGCTCCTGGTCTCGGTGCTGGCAACCGAGGCTGATGCCGAGGCAGTCGCCGCCGCGGCGAGCGCCGGGGGCCTACGGCTGGTGCTGGTGTCGCCATGAAGGTCGTCAGCCTCGCGTCTGTCCGGGGTGCGCCCGGGGTGACGACCACCGCGATCTTGCTCGCGTCCACGTTCACCGATGGCCTGGTGGTCGAGGCTGACCTCGACGGCGGCGTTCTCGCGGTCCGATACGGGCTCGGCCGTGAACCAGGGCTGACGACGTTCGCCGCCGGCGGGCCCGACGCTGACGGCGGGTGGCGAGCACACGCGCAGGATGCCGGTGGCGTCCCCGTGCTGGTGGGTCCCGACGCTCCAGGTGCGAGCACGTCGATGTGGCGGACCGCTGGGGAGCGGATCACGCACAAGCTCGTCGCCGCCGATGGAGTAGCGGTCGTCGATGCGGGGCGGCTCCGCTCACCGGTGCCGATCGTTGCCGCCTCCGATCTCCTGGCCGTCCTCGTGAACCCGGTCGCCGATCAGCTCGTTGCGTTGACCCATCTCGTGCCGACACTGCGCCAGGCGGTCCGGGGGCGGGTGGCGGTTGTGCTCGTCGGTGACGGCCCCTACGGGGTGGGCGACGTCGAGCGGTCCGTCGGAGTGCCGGTGGTCGGTCAACTGCCGAACGACCCCGATGCCGCGGAAGCGCTGCGGGTGGGCGGCTCCCGTTCCCGTCTGGCCCGTTCCCAGCTCGCTCGTGCCGTGGGTGCGCTTGGCGGCGAGCTGAGTTCGGTGCTGCTCGAGCCGACGACCGCGGGGGCGGCGTCATGACCACGGTGCTGAACGGCTCGGACCCATGGCAGCGCGACGGCGTCGACTCAGCGCTGGTCGCGGACCTGCATCACAGCGTCGGCGAGGCGCTGACCGCGGCGCATGTGGCGCACGAGGAAGCAGGCCGTGGGCGGTTCTCTCCGGCCGATGAACGTGCGCTGGCCCGCAAGTTGGTGACCGACGAGCTGCGCAAGCTGGCAGCCTCCGCGTACGCAGGCGGGCGGGAGCCCCTTGATGAGGCCACCGAGGCGAAGGTGACTGCGGCGGTGCTCGACCGCATCCACGGGCTCGCCCGCCTCCAACCACTGCTGGATGACCCGGACATCCGGGACATCCACATCTCGGGCGCGCAGCGGGTGTGGCTCAACCTGCGAGACGGCACGAAGG
Source organism: uncultured Microthrixaceae bacterium (assembly GCA_964454385.1). GTDB lineage: Bacteria > Actinomycetota > Acidimicrobiia > Acidimicrobiales > Microtrichaceae > JAMLGJ01. The sequence continues at coordinate 2,320 of CAYVYG010000345.1, read as the reverse complement.
TCCGTGGTCCCGCCGTGGCGGACTCCGACGAGGACCTCGTCGAGCTAATTTCCACCGCGGCGCGGCGCATCGGTCGCAGCGAGCGTCGCTGGGATCACGCACACCCGGAGCTGAACTTGCAGCTCCCGAACGGTGATCGCCTTCATGCCCTCATGGCGGTGTCGGGTCGCCCGACGGTGACGATCCGCCGCCACGACTTCGACATCCACCGCGTGTCCCAACTCGTGGACCGTGGCGTGTGCGACGACCTGACGGCGAGCTTCCTGTCTGCCGCGGTGCGGGCTCGGGCCAACATCATCGTGGCGGGCGGGACCGGCACCGGGAAGACCACCACGTTGCGGTGTCTGATCAACGAGATCCCAGCCGACGAGCGCCTCATCACCGTCGAGGACTCCTTGGAGATTGGCCTCGAGCGGTTCGAAGATCTCCACCCGGACCACGAAACGCTCGAAGCCCGCGAGGCCAACACCGAAGGCGTCGGCTCTTTCACGCTCGCGGAGCTGGTCCGCTCGGCGCTGCGGATGGACCCGCAACGGGTCATCGTCGGTGAGGTTCGTGGCGCCGAGGTCCTTCCGATGCTGCTCGCCATGAGCCAGGGCAACGACGGCTCCATGTGCTCGATCCACGCGGACTCCTCGAAGGGAGTGTTCGGGCGTCTCGCCATGTACGCGGCCATGACCCCCGAGCGACTGGTCCCTGACGTCACCAACCTGCTGGTCGCCAACGCCGTCGATCTGATCGTGCACCTCGGTTGGGTCAACGGCGAACGCCGCGTGACCAGCGTGCGACAGGTCGTGGGCAGCGTCGAGGGCGGCCAGGTCGTCTCCAACGAACTGTGGCGCCCAGACGCATCCGGCTCCGGTGTCCCGGCAGCACCACCCACCCCCGAGTTCGCCGCGCATCTCGAGGTGCACGGCTTCGACGCGACCGCCCACGCCGCCGCCCAGGGGTGGTGGCGATGAGCACCGTCGTCTTCGCCGCACTCGCCGCGGGCACCGCCCTCGGGCTGCTGTTGATCCTCGCCGGGCTCACCGGTCGCCAGCTCTTCGACGCCCCCTCCGGCTACATCCACCGCGCACGCTCCAGCTCGCTCTTGCCGAAGGTCGCGATCGCAGCCGTCGCCGCGCTCCTGGCCATGGCCGCGACGGGGTGGCTCGTCGGCGGGATCCTGGCCGCGGTGGCGGTGCTCGTCTTGCCCGGCATCCTCGGCGGGAAGGCAGCGCGGCAGCAGGCCATCGACCGCACCGAGGCCATTGCGTCGTGGACCGAGATGATCCGCGACTCGATCGTCGCCGCCTCCGGCCTCGAAGAAGCGATCGTCGCCACCGCGCCAGTCGCGCCACCTCCGATCTCCAGCGAGGTGCGCACGATGGTGCGACGCCTCGACCACGAACGACTCCCCGAGGCGCTGGTCGCCTTCGGCGAGGACCTCAACCACCCCTCCGGCGACCTGGTCGTCGCGGCCCTCGTGATCGCTTCCCGCATGGAAGCGGCCGACCTCTCCGGGCTTCTGTCCCGCCTCGCGGAGGCGACCCGGGGAGACGCTCGGATGCGAATCCGAGTGGAGGTTGGCAGGACCCGCGTCCGCACCGCCACGAAGGTGATCGTCGGCGTCGTGATCGCAGCGGTTCTGTTCCTCGCCATCGCCAACCGCGACTACCTCACCGTCTACGACAGCGCCGGGGGACAGATCATGTTGGCGATCGTCGGTGGCATCTTCGCTACTGGCGGCTGGCTGCTCACCCGCATGGCCGACATCGAGCTGCCCGAACGGTTCACCGCGCGCGCCGGAGGCCCCGGCCGCATCGGAGCCGAGACATGACCGCCGTGGTCATGGTCCTGCTCGGCGCCGGTGTCGGACTTGGCGTGCTGCTCACATGGCGAGCACTCGCCCCCCGACCTCCGAGCATCGAAACGGTCCTCGCCGGACTGGCCCGTCCTGGCATCGCCATCGACACCACGGCCTCCGCAACGCACGACCAGTTCGATCGGATCGGTAGCACGGCGCGCCGCGTGGTCGAGGCGCTCGGCTACGACGCCGAACGCCATCACCAGGAGCTCGAGCTGGTCGGGCGGACACCGGAACGGCACGCGTTCGACAAGCTCCTCGGAGCGGTCGCCGGGCTCCTCGTGCCCAACCTCGCCGCCACCGCTCTGGTCGTCATGGGGATCCCCGCTCCCCTCGGACTCATCGCCATCTTCTCGGTAGTCACCGCGGCTGCTGGGTTCCTCATGCCCGACATGCTGCTGCGAGACGAGGCCGACAAGCGCAGGCGCGCGTTCCGCCACACCCTGTCCTCCTACCTGGACCTCGTGAACG
>CAYVYG010000344.1:0-3937 GCA_964454385.1 uncultured Microthrixaceae bacterium | reverse complement strand
CCGTGGCTAAGACGATGCAGGGTTCCGGAGGCATCTCCGAGAAGTGGAACGAGCTGAAGGACAACGTCCAGGGCTCGCAGGCCTGGAGCTCGATCTTCAGGCCCGGTTCCATCTTCCGCAAGGGCTACAACGACAGCCCCCGTAACCGCTCGTACGTGATCATGAACAGCGTGCTGTACCACCTCCACCCGGTGAAGGTGAAGCGGCACGCGGTGAAGGTCAGCTACACGCTGTGCCTCGGCGGGCTGAGCTTCTTCCTGTTCATCATCCTCACGGTCACGGGCATCTTCTTGATGTTCTTCTACCGGCCCACCGCAGCCCAGGCATGGGACGACATCTATGCGCTGCAGACCTCGGTCACCTTCGGACTGCTGGTGCGGAACATGCACAGATGGGCGGCACACCTGATGGTGTTGTCGGTGTTCCTGCACATGGCGCGGGTCTTCTACCACGGCGCGTACAAGGCGCCCCGGGAGTTCAACTGGGTCATCGGTGTGATCCTGTTGACCCTGACGCTGCTGCTCAGCTTCACCGGCTACCTCTTGCCCTGGGACCAGCTGGCGCTCTGGGCGGTGACCGTGGGCACCAACATGATGGGCTACACGCCGGTGCTCGGGAACCAAGTGCGCTTCGTGCTGCTCGGCGGTGCCGAGATCGGCACCGACACCCTGTTGCGGTGGTACGTGCTGCACGTGTTGTTCTTCCCGTTCATCACCGTCATCTTCATGGCCATCCACTTCTGGCGGGTGCGCAAGGACGGCGGGATCTCGGGGCCGCTGTGATGAGTGAGATGAAGGCGGGCGTGGTGCGTAGCACCCGGGTGCCCGCCGGGAGGAAGCCGCTTACGGCCGCGGCGGGGCAGGGGCCCCGCTTCGTGGAGGAGGCGGGCGTGGTGCGTAGCACCCGGGTGCCCGCCGGGAGGAAGCAATGACCGAGGTACCGGAGCATCTTCTCAAGCGGGCCAAGGAGGCCAAGGAGAAGGCCGCGGCCAAGAAGGGTGACGCGGCGCCCGAGGGCGACGCCGCAGGCGGTGCGGCTGCCGGCGCCGCGGAGTCTCCCGGCGATTCGCGGATCCCTGCCCACCTGCTCGAACGCTCGAAGGCCGCCAAGGCACGCAAGGTCGGAGGCGATGCCGACTCCGCTGCGGATTCCGGCGGTGGCGGCACCGCCGTGGCGACCAAGGAGTCCGCTGCCCCGGCGGCTGCATCTGCGGGTCTTCCCACCGGCGCCGGTCCCGGAGGTCACACCCAGCGACTGTTGACAGTGGTCAAGTCCGGCTCGATCCAGGACGTCAAGGCGAAGCCCCAGGACAAGGTCCACGTGTGGCCTCACCTGCTCGTCATCGAGTTCGTGGCCGCGCTGATCTGCACCGCGTTCCTGTTCATCTTCTCGTGGCTCGTGAACGCTCCGCTGCTCGAGCTCGCGAACTTCAACCAGACGCCCAACCCGTCCAAGGCGCCGTGGTACTTCCTTGGCCTCCAGGAGCTGCTCACGATGTTCCACCCCATGGTGGCGGGGGTGACCATCCCGGGCATGGGGATCTTCGTGCTGATCCTCGCTCCCTACATCGACAAGAACCCCTCCAACAAGCCCGAGGACCGCAAGTTCGCCATCTCGTTGATGACCGTGCACCTCATGTTCTGGGCGACGCTGGTCATCATCGGTTCGTTCTTCCGGGGACCGGGGTTCAACTTCACCCTGCCCTGGATAGACGGGCTCTTCTTCGAGCTGTGAGGTGATCCGACGATGAATGGTTTCTGGATAGCGGTACTGGTCTTCGCAGGTGTCGTGGCCGCGGCGTTCGCGCTGCTGGGAGCGGCATCGCGGCGCGAGACCTCATCCGCCACCCAGGGGGCGACGCTCAGCCGCGAGGCGCTCAAGCGCGACAAGGCAGCCCGCAAGGCCAGGGCGGCCGAACAGGCCGCATCGGGCCCGACGACCGGTCGGGAGGTCGAGCTCGCGACCGCATCGCAGCGTTCGGCGGCCCTCGAACCGGTGGGTGAGCGGGCTCCCGTGGCATGGACGCCTCCGGATCCCGAGGTGCTCGACCAGAGCCGTCGGGCTTTCCTCAACCGCTCGGTCGTGGCGCTGATGGGTCTCGGCATAGCGGGTTTCGCGGCGGGTGCGTTCACCGCGTTCCTCTGGCCCACGGGTTCCAGCGGGTTCGGTTCCAAGATCCGCGTCGGCAAGATCAGCGACATCAAAGCCGATATCGAAGCGAACGACGGTTTCCTCTACCAGCCCGAGGGCCGCATGTGGATCACCGAGTACCCCGCAGCGGCGCTTCCCAAGGCCGAACAGGTCTACTCACCGGCGGAGCTGACCGGCATGAAGGCCGGCCTGCTCGCGATCTACCAGAAGTGTCCCCACCTGGGTTGCCGGGTGCCGAGCTGCAACAGCTCCCAGTGGTTCGAGTGCCCTTGCCACGGCTCGCAATACAACCAGGTCGGTGAGAAGAAGGGCGGACCGGCACCCCGCGGGATGGACCGCTTCGCGATGGAGCTCTCCGGCGACACCTTCATCGTCAACACGGGCCAGGTGATCGACGGGCCGCCGATCGGCACGAACACCACCGGTCAGGAGGCCGAGGGGCCACACTGCATCGGTGCTGCGAGCGGCGAGCACTGAGTCGATTTCACACCCCTTGCACGACGCGGCTGAGCTGTCACCGACCATTCGAGAACCAGTCACGCCTGAGACAACCACGAGAACCAGATGATCCTCGCAAACACACAACAGAGCTTCGGATTCGCGCTGCTGGCGATCGTGCTGATCGGAGCGGCCATCTACATCGTGGCGACCATCAGAGCGGGGCGCAGCGAGGTGGGCTCGGAGATCGAGCTGGCGCCGAACCGCAAGCAGTACCTCGACGACGAGGATCTCGAGGGGCCCAGGCTGAACGTCGCCCTGTTCTCCGCAGCCGGCCTGCTGGCGATCATCGCGATCGCCCTTCCGGTGTACTGGCTCGGCGAGCCCGGTCGCCAGGACAACGCGGTCGAGTCGTTCAACGAGACCTTCATCGAACGTGGCCAGGCTCTCTACGAAGAGGGTGCGCAGTGCGTCAACTGCCATGCCGGTGGCGGGGTCGGCGGTGTCGCGAGCTTCATCATCAACGACCAGAACGGCCAGTTCGTGGCGCAGGTCGACTGGAACGCCCCGGCGCTCAACAACGTCCTGTACCGCTACTCCGAGGACGAGGTCCGCTACGTGTTGAACTACGGGCGACCCGGCACACCGATGGCCGCCTGGGGCGCACCGGGCGGCGGCCCTCTCACCACCCAGCAGCTCGACGAGTTGATCGCCTACATGTGGTCGTTCCAGTTGACCCAGGAACAGATGCGTGAGGAGGTCAACGGCCTGGTGGAGGGTGTCGATCCCGAACTGGCGAAACGCCTCGCGGCGGTGAACAAGTCGAACGAGGGCATCGAGAGCCCCGAGACCGCCAACCGGCTGTCGCGCGCCGACGAGCTCGCCCTGGGCGAGATCTTCTTCAACAACCAGGGTGTGGGCGCGGGTTCCTACTCGTGTTCTCGCTGCCACGTCCCGGGCGCAGCCTACGGCCAACCCTGGGAGCCGTTCGCCCGGCTCCAGTACGGATCCTTCGGACCGGACCTCACCGGCGTGGAGGACCAGGCCACCGCACAACAGCACTTCGCGCTGGTGTGGGAGGGCATGGAGGAGGGCATGCAGTACTTCTCCCGACGCCAGGGCAACCCGCAGATGCCGGGATTCGGTCTCAACCCCAACGCCGGTCAGTCCGACGACGGCATCCCAGACCTCGGTGAGGCCGGAATGTTCACCCCGGCGGAGGTTTGGGCGATCGTCACCTACGAGCGCAACCTCTCCAATGACTCAACGGTGAAGAGCCCCGGCGCAGGGACCTCGGAATCCCCGACCTTCGCGGGCGTAGTGCCACCGGAGGGTGACGCCGGCTCAT
>CAYVYG010000343.1:0-3942 GCA_964454385.1 uncultured Microthrixaceae bacterium | reverse complement strand
GTGGGCATGGCCACACTCCACAACGAGGACCAGGTGGCCGCCAAGGACGTACGCCCCGGCGACACGGTGGTGGTGCGAAAGGCCGGTGACGTGATCCCCGAGGTCGTCGGCCCGGTGCTCGAGGCACGCCCGGCGGGACTCGCACCATGGGTTTTCCCGAAGACCTGTCCATCCTGTGGCGAACCCCTGGTGCGCGCCGAGGGAGAGGTCGACCACCGGTGCGTGAACCACGACTGCCCTGCCCGGCGGCTCGCGCGGATCGATCACTTCGCGTCCCGCGGCGCGATGGACATCGATGGACTGGGTGAGCGCCAGATCCAGCTCTTCTTGGATCTGGGCCTGATCCGCGACGCAGCCGACATCTACTCGCTCGACCTCGACGCCGTCCGGGAGCTGGAGGGTTACGGCGACCGGGCCGTGGAGAACCTCGCGGCCGCGATCGAGGCATCCAAGCAGCGCCCGCTCGCGAACCTGCTGTTCGGTCTGAACATCGTGCACCTCGGCCCGACCGGTGCCCAGGTCCTGGTGGACGCCTTCGGCAGTCTCGATGCGATCCGCAACGCGACCATCGAACAGATCGAGGCCGTCGACGGGATCGGACCGGTGATCGCCCGATCGGTCAACGACTTCTTCTCGCAACCGACCAACAACGAGCTCGTCGACCGACTCGTCGACGCCGGTGTCAACACCGAGGCACCGCGCTCGGAGGCGGCCGGGTCGGTGGAGCCGCTGCTGGAGGGCCGCTCCGTGGTGGTCACCGGCACGCTCGAGGGCTACAGCCGCGACGAGGCCGCCGCAGCGATCACCGCGCGCTCCGGGAAGTCACCCGGTAGCGTCTCGGGCTCCACGTTCGCGCTCGTCGTGGGGGACTCGCCCGGTGCATCGAAGCTGACCAAGGCGGAACGCCACGGGGTGCCGATCATCGACGAGGCCGGCTTCGAGCACCTCCTGGCGACCGGTGAGCTTCCCGGGGCCACCGACGGGTAGTTAGCTTCTTGTGGCGGGCATGTCCCGGGCCCACCCCGGAGATGTCCGGTTCCCGAAGCGACCGGAGGACCATGAAGGCAGTCATCTTCGATTTCGGTGGTGTGTTCATCGACTCGCCGTTCGCGGCCCTCTCCGCTGCGGCGCGCGAACGGGGCCTCGATCCCGACGACCTAGCACGGACGATCTTCGGGGACTACGACCGCGACACCGATCATCCCTGGCACCGCCTGGAGCGCGGCGAGCTGACCCTCGAAGCAGCGCGCGACGCGATCATGGACGATGGAGCCGGTCTCGCGGGCACCGTTCCTGATCCCTTCGAGCTGTTGGCGTCTCTCGCCGGCAGCTCAGGATCCTCCCGCGACGGTGGCGGTGGGGTCCGCACCGAGATGGTGGAGTTCTGCCGATCCGTTCGCAGCCGCGGGCTCGCAACTGGTCTGCTCACCAACAACGCCAAGGAGTTCCAGGAGTTCTGGCGACCGGTCATCCCGCTCGAGGAGCTCTTCGACGACGTGGTCGACTCATCCGAGGTGGGCATGCGCAAGCCGGCGCCCGGGATCTACCAGCTGGCGCTCGAGCGCCTGGGCGTGGTCGCGTCCGAGGCGGTGTTCATAGACGACGCACCCGGCAACGTCGCCGGAGCCCGAGCCGTGGGGATCACCTCGGTCCTCATCGGGTTGCAGCGCAGCGAGGTGGCGGTTGCGATCGAAGCGCTCGAGGCCCACCTGGTGAGCTGACCCGGCCCCCGGTTGCCGTCCCGACCCACCGCCAGGCAAACTGACACCTGGGGGCCCCGCCGGTGGCACCTCTCAGGTGTCAGTTCCGGATGGGGCCACGCTGAGCGAGCTCAGGCGGCGTTGAAGCACCACGACACCGGTTCGGCGGCGTCCTCTCCGTCGGTCTGGGGCCACACCATCGCGATCACGCAGTTGCGCTCCGCGAGCAGCGATTCGACCGGCTTGCCCTCGCCCGGTGAGAACGTCACCAGACCGAGTCCCAGGTCCTTGGTGAGCCCGTCGGCCTCGGAACGTATCTCGGTCCCGTTGACGATCAGGTAGGCGTCGTAGCCCGTGGCGAGGTCCACGCCCACCTCGGACTGGGTGAGGACCTCGTCCCCCGATGCCGGGATGAGCCGGTCCACCGAGTCCGGAAGCGCCGCGGAGGCGTCGCTCTCGCCGGTGACAGCGAGGCGCACCGTGAAGTAGAGCCCCACGATCGCCACCGCGATCAACGCCGCCGCGATCGCGTTTCGCTTGGCGGGCGCCATCGGTTGCCGGCCGGTCGCGGTTGTGGGCACGCCGGGGGGTCGGGACTCTGCATCGACCATGGCCCCAGTATCGCGGCGGAGCCTGCGATGCGGGTGGCAGGTACCGCCCAGGGTCCCCCGGAGGCACTCGCTCGCACCGTTACGATTGTGTGATGTCGCCGGTTCGGACCAACCACGGATCGGGTTCTGTGCTGGGCGAGCGGTTCGCCCTGGGAGCGCTGTTGGGCTCTGGATCGTCCGCGAGGGTCTTCCTTGCCACCGATCTGCGGTTGCAGTGCCCCGTCGCGGTGAAGATCCTCCACGAGAGCCTCGCAGCCGATGCCCGCTTCGTGGCACAGCTGCGTCGTGAGGCTCGCCTGGCCGCAGCGCTGGGCCACGACCACATCGTGACGATCCTGGATTCGGGCGAGGCCGAGATCGAGGGGTTGGCGATCCCCTACATCGTCTCGGAGCACATGGCCGGAGGGAGCCTCGAAGGGATCCTCGGCGGTGGGGTCCACCTCGAACGCGAACAGGTGGTGAAGCTCGGCCGTGAGGCAGCGGACGCACTCGCGTTCGCCCACGGCGAGGGCCTCGTGCACCGCGACGTGAAGCCCTCGAACCTCCTGTTCGACACCGACGGGAGGCTAGCGCTCGCGGACTTCGGGATCGCCCGGGCGCTGGCGGAGGCATCCGCGACCGAGCCCGTCGACGCCGGAGCCGGCGCGACCAGGTACGCGTCGCCGGAAGCCGTGATGGGCGCGCCGGCCGATCCTGCGGGCGATGTGTACTCCCTCGCATTGGTGCTCCTCGAGTGCCTCACGGGGGAGGTGCCGCTGCTGGGCGACACCCCTGTGGCGACGATGGGCCGGCGGGTCTCGGAGCCCGTGGAGGTTCCCAGGGGACTGGGTCGCCTGGGAGTGGCCCTCTCGGCTGCCACCACGCGTGATCCCGAGCGCCGAGCGCGCGCCGCCGAGTTGGTCGGGATGCTCGACTCGGCGAGTGACGAGCTGGGCCCGGCCACTGCGTTGCCTCTGCGTCCTCCGGCGCTCAGCGACGACCGGACCGCCGAGTTGGTGGTCGACCGCAGCGACGGGTCGGTCCGCATCGTGGGAGTCGCACCGATTGGTTCCGTTGCGGGGTCCGCCGGGCCACACGACGAACCCGACGACAGCGACCTCATCGATCTGACCGACGACACCGCGGACGAGCCCGGCGACGGGGAGAGCTCCGAGGGCTCTGATAGGCCCGACAGCGCGCACGGAGCCGACATCTCGGAGTTCGGCCGCGATGCGATCACCGTCGCGCAGGAGTACCACGCGCTCGATGCGTCCAGACCCGGGTCCCACGGCGCGGTGGAGCCACTGCCCTCGCCGGAGCACCCGACCGCACCCCGCAAGTCACCGCGGCGCCGCCGGGTCGCGCGGACCCTGGTCCTGGTCGGGGTGCTCGTCGTCCTCGCCGCCGTGCTCGGCGCCGGCTGGTGGTTCCTGGTGCGGGTGCCGACCCACGTCGTGCCGGACTGGGTCGGCGCGGACATCTCAGAGGTGACCGCCACGGCGCAGCGCAACGGTTGGGAGCTGGCACCCGTGCGACACGACCGCCGGGACGGAACCCGGGTCGGCGAGGTCCTCGCGCAGGAACCCGGCGCCGGCACCGACCTGGCCGAGGGTGAGACCATCGGCGTCACCGTCTCCGACGGCTTCACCCTC
>CAYVYG010000342.1:0-3963 GCA_964454385.1 uncultured Microthrixaceae bacterium | reverse complement strand
CCGCGTGATGTGACGATCACATCCGCGGGGGAGACCCTGCGAACCTCTGGGCTGGACGGCATGCCTACTCCTTGGTCTGCGGTCGATGAGGGAACGTCGATGACGGAAAGTCGATGGAACCAGTGTGGATGGTGCTCAGTAGCGGAACGTCGCCGCGACCGGTGCGCCGTCGAGCAGCGGCTCGTCCGACACCGCGTAGATGGTGCCACTGTTCACCAGTGTGGCGACCACCGTACGGTCCAACCGTTCACAGTCTGCGACGCCCTCGTCGTTCCCGCCGGCTCCGAGGCGGACGACCAGCGGGCTCTGGGCGCCAGGGTCGTCCCAACATGACGCCCCGTCGGCCAGGAAGAGCGCGTCGACGCGGCCCTCCGATGAGGCGTCGGCGATCTCTGCGCCATCGGTGGACGCCTGCCCGGTGCCGTGCAACTCGCCGAAGCGTGCGATGGCCGAACGTTCAGCGCTCTCGAAGCGTTCCTCGACGACCGGCCAGGTTGCTTCGTGGAGCTCCTCTGTCGACAGCTCGTCAGGGTTGTGGTCCACGCTTCGCTCGAGGACCTTGGGGTAGGTGTTCACCTCCCGGTAGATGCCGACCAGTTCTTCCAGGCCTACGAGAACCATCGGATGGTCCTGGTCGACAAGATAGGGCTCGAGCCCATCGGCCACGACCCGCAGGAACCGCGTCACCTCGTCCTTCTTGTAGGAGTCGTCGGCTGCTCCGTGACCGTAGAAGATGGCGGGACCCGGTCGGCCGGCGCGGTTGGCCGGACGGGCCATCGTGTGCGAACGCGGGTCGGGTGGTTCGACGACCTCTCTGAGGCTCGTCGGTACCTCGGCCAGTTCGACCTCTTCCACGCGGTGGCGTGTTCCCTCCAACAGGCGGACCCGGCGCTGGCTCACGGTGAGCACGAGGAAGTGCTCCTCACCCGACACGGCCCCGAGAAGCGGACTGATAACGAAGCGGTCACCGACGGTGCCCACGTGTGCCACCTCGACGGGGACGCGGAAGGTCCGGTGCCAACCGGGTCGGAGGAACATCACCAGACCATCGCTCATGTGCTGCCAGGCGAGGGTGTCGGCGTGAAGATCCCAAGCCGGCCCCAATAGCTCATCGCTCTCGTTGCGGCTGATCCCTTGTTCACGCAGGGCCTCGGTGACACCGGTCAGCAGGTTCTTCCAGCGCAACGGGTCGGCCTCCGCGTCGGTGACGATCCGCTGGGTCGGGGAGAACAGAGAGACGGCGGGTCCCCCTTCGACGGGTTCTGCGAGGGACTTCAGGTCTGCTCTGGTCACGAGATCCATGTCATATCCCTATCACCTCCCTTCCACCTGCGGGGCTTCGCTCGCTCTGCGGTGATGAACCGGACAGGCCAGGACCAGGCTCGGCCCCGAGCTCCGGTCCCATGGTTGGCGATCGAACCGGGACACCCCGGAGCGGGTCGGTGGGCCGGTCTTCCTCAGGTGGCCTCTGTCGCCGCTTCGAGCGCGAGCGCGGCCTGCAGCAGCGTCGCGTGGGTGAGCGCCTGGGGGAAGTTGCCGAGGTGCTCTCCGGTGTCGGGGTCCATCTCCTCCGCGTAGAGCCCGAGTGGTCCTCCCAGAGCGACGAGATCGGCGAAGAGATCCTCGGCCTCGTGGGTGCGGCCCGTGCGAGCGAGTGCCTGGACCGCCCAGAACGAACACGGCAGGAACGCGCCCTCGCCACCCTCGAGCCCGTCGTCATCGAGGTACCGGTACAGCAGCGGTCCGCCCGCGCCCAACTGATCGCGGATGGCATCGATGGTTCCGGCGAGCCGCGGTGAGTCGGGTGGCTCCACTTCGATCAGCGGTAGCAGCAGCACCGCAGCGTCGAGGTCCCTGGAGCCGTACGCAGCCGTGTAGGCACCCACCCGGTCGTCGTAGCCGTGGATCCGCAGGTCGTCACCGAGGCGGTCCCGCTCCGCGCGCCAGCGGGAAGCACGCCTGACAGCGCGCCCACCCCGCGATTCGGCCATCCGCGCGGCGCGGTCGAGAGCGAGCCAGGCCATCAACTTCGAGTGCACGTTGTGGCGGGGTTCGTCACGTCGCTCCCAGATGCCGGCGTCCGGCAGGGACCAGGTGCGTGCGACATGGTCCGCGAAGGAGCGCATCGCCCGCCAGGTCTCACCGTCGAGTCGCTCGCCATGGTCGGTCAGCAGCCACGCCGCGTCGAGCACCCACCCGTAACCGTCGAGCTGGTGCTGGTCGGACGCCCCGTTTCCGACCCGGACCGGTCGGCTGTGCGCGTACCCGGGCCAGCCGTCGAGCTCGGTCTCGCTCGGGCCCGGCCGGCCGTCGAGTGTGAAAAGCGGTGGCAACCGCGGCCGCGACAGCCGGCTGGCGTGAAGCAACCACGCGAGGAACGACCGTGCCTCGGTCGGTTTGCCGACGCCCAGGAACGCGGCGATGCCGATGGAGGCATCCCTCGGCCACGCGTAGCGGTAGTCCCAGTTGCGGGGACCTCCGATTCGTTCCGGCAGCGATGTGGTCGGTGCCGCGACCGGCGCTCCCGACGGTGAGTAGGTGAGCAGCTGGATCGTGAGCAGGCTCCGTACCACCGCGTCGCTGTGTGTGGCCGCGATGCGGATGCCCCCGGCCCAGGCCTGCCATCCGCGTTCGTCACGCTGCGCCTCGGCGCGTGCCAGCGCGGCCGGCACGAACACCGCGGCGCTGTGGCGGGTGACCGAGAGCGCGAACGTGACCGGTTCTCCGGGATGCACGGTGAAGGTCACATCGTCGTCCGCGGTTGGTCTGCAATCGGCATCGGTGTCGAGCGCGAGGACCAGGTCCCGGTGTTCGATGACGAGAGTCGACCCCGCTCTTGTGACACGCTTCGGACGGTCACGGTGGTACCCGAAGCGCGGGGCCAGGTGCATCACCACCTCGATGGGCCGACCCGATGCCTCGAGGCGCCTGACCAGCAACGTCGGTGGCAGCAGTCGACCGGACACCTCGGCGATCATCGAGTCAGCCAGCCGCAGATCGGCTCCCGGGAGCTCCCAGGTCGTCTCGAGTGTCGCGGTGGAGGGTACGTAGGCCCGCTCGGAACCGGCGGCCTCGATCGGAGCGAGCGAGAAGCGTCCTGCTTCGATCCCGCCGACCAGCTGCCCGAAGATCGGAGGGGAATCGAACCGGGGAGCACAGAACCAGTCGATCGAACCGGACGGGGCAACCAGTGCCGCGGTGCGGGTGTCGCCGATGAGTCCGTAGTCACCGATGGGTACCCGGACGCCGCCTGAGCCCGTGTTCGTGCCTGTGTTGGTGCCGGGGGTCGTCCGCGTGTTCACGTCGGGTTCAGCGTCACACCGAGGATGACGCCGTAGAGGAGGTGTGCCACGACTGTTCCCGCCGGCGTGGACACCCCGTAGTTGAGCGCGAACAGGCCCGGGGGTTGCAGCACCGCGGTCGAGCCTGGTCCTGCCCGGTCGCTGGCCATGCGCGGGTGGATCCCCGGTAGCAGCGGGACCAGCAGCGCCAGGCCCACCACCGAGTGCGCGAACCCGAACAGCGCACCGAGCCACCAACCGCTGCGGTCGAGGGCCTGGAAGCCCGCGGCGTAGAAGAATGCGAAGACCTGCCCGATCCCGAGGTGGATCACGAATCCTGCGACCCGTGCACGATCCGGATCCTCAACCGCGATGGAGCCCAGCATCAGCGGCAGGTCCAGCCGGGTGAGACCGGCGAGTTGCATGATGATCAACACCGCGGTGAGAAGGGCCGTGGAGACCAGCCCGAACACGATCCATCCGTACCAGTCCATGACGTCCTCCCGGATCCTGGCGGCCACCAGTTCTAAACGGATAGACGATATGCGCTACAGGCTCCTGGTCTCCGCCCTCCATTGTCTTGTCCTGCGTGCGTCGCGCACAGCGCGACGCACGCAGGACAAGACCCGCCGCGTGGCCGTCTCGCGCCGGATCGGCGATTCGGGTCTTGACCAATGGGACT
>CAYVYG010000341.1:0-3970 GCA_964454385.1 uncultured Microthrixaceae bacterium | reverse complement strand
GCAGGTCCACCGCCACGATCTTGAGGGGGGTGCGCGCCGTGAAGGCAACGATCGCTGCGCGCGCGAGCCACACCGCGGTGAGGCTCGGTGCCACGAGCAGACCGAGCAGCCCCGGTTCCAGGGTGAGCCCCCAGCCGCCGTGCTCGGTTGGAACTGCGACCGAACGCCAACCCGGCCGGGCCGCAGCGGAGTTCGATGCAGCGGCGTCCGATCGGGTCCTCGGGGTGCGCACATCGGCTGTATCGCGGACAACCGATGGTGCTGGTGTCGCAGGCACGGTGCGGACCGTCAGGGAGTTCTCCGACATCACTGGAATCCTAACAACGGGTCGTGGTAATAATCTAGTGACTGATGTAACTAACTAGGAGCAAGTCCGGCTCGGATGAGCGGACGATCCGGGCGACCGGCCGGTCGTGTCCACTGATGCAACCGTCCACTGATGCAACCGCGGTGCGATCTGCTGACCGCCCCATGTCTCACCGAGGATATGTCCATTGGACCACACCGCCACAGCCACTTCCCATCGGGGCGAGCCACGGTCGGAACCACCGTCGGGCCGGACACCCAGGCTCGAGGTCCCGAAGGATTCGAAGAACCGAGAGGTGCAGTCACCGTGACCGCAGCGACTATGAGAGGAACGACGTGAGCCGATCAGTGGTGCCCGAGGAGCGTGACGGTGACCTTGACAGCCCCGAGAAGGTCGCCGAGATGGTGCGGAGGTTCTACCAGGACGTCGCCCAGGATGATCTGCTCGGTCCGATGTTCAACGATGTGGCACAGGTCGACTGGAGCGAGCACCTTCCCAAGCTGACCGGGTTCTGGTGCCGGGCGCTGTTCGGCATCGAGGGATACGTGGGCAACCCGTTCCGTGCCCACGCCCTGGTCCACGCCCAGCGAGCGTTCACCACCGCCCACTTCGAGCGATGGCTGGAGCTGTTCACCGACACCGTCGAGCTCGGCTGGGAGGGTCCGGTCGCCGAGCAGGCGCTGGCCCTCGCGAACAACGTCGCCCGGGTGCACCACGCCCGCCTCGTCGGTCGGATTCCGGTCGGTCCGGTGGCGTCGTGACTGACCGAGACATGACGGACCGAGGCCCGACGGACCGAGGTTCCGACCAGGGCTCATCGGACACCGCAGACCCAGGCGCGATGGACCTCGATTCGCGCAGTGCCATCCACGACCTGGTCGTGGAGTTCTACCGCGAGATCGTCTTCGACGAGGTGCTGGACCCGATGTTCTCTGAGGTCGCCGAGGTCGACTGGACCGAGCACATCCCGAAGCTCGTGGACTACTGGTGCCGGATCCTGTTGCGCACCGAGGACTACTCGGGACCGATCATGGCCGCCCACCGCGAGCTGCACGCCATGGAGCCGGTGCGCCTCGAGCACTGCGACCGCTGGTATGACCTCTGGGTCCGTAGTGTGGACAGCTCCTGGTCCGGCCCGGTGGCCGAACAGGCCAAGAGCCATGCCGCCTCGGTGATGGCCGGTATGGCGCGCCACATCTTCGACGTGGCGTGGATTCCCTCCCCTACTCGGGTCTAATGTCCATCACATGGTGGAACAAGCCGACGACACGGCGGAGGCGACGACGAGACCGGACGACGTCTCAGGTAGCGATGACGACGGTTCCACCCCTGATCCCTGGACGACCCGGGCCCATTCGTACGCGCCGTTGGTCGGATCAGAGGACATCCGGCGCTGGACGATCCTCGGCGCCATCCTGGGGGTGGTCTTCATAGGCGGCGGATTCGGTCTCGCCACCTGGGCCTTCGGTGGTGGCCTGGCGGGCGCGCTCGCGATCGGCGCCATGACCGCGGTGTTCGGCGGCCTGGGCTTCGGAGCGATGATGGGCTTCGTGGTGCAGTACGCGAAGCAGAACGAGCGTGCCATAGACTGAACGGCGTGACGGCCGACCCGAAGTCCTCTCGCAGGCGGGACTCCAACCGGCCCACGTCGCAACCGGGTCCCGGAGGATCGATCGGTGCCGAACGTCCCTCACACCCGCGCCGGGCGGCCACGGTGCTCATGATCGCGGTGGTGGTAGTCCTGTTGGTGATCGCGGCCGTGCCGCTCTACCTCTGAAGGCCTTGCCGAGCGCGCAAGGGCCCGTCCGGGTCATCGCGGAAGGACGCGGCACCGCAGCATGCAGTGAGCGGTGCGGGGAGCGTTCGAGCTGAGCTCGTCGACCTCTATCCCGCCGACGGCCTCTGCCACGCCCCGGGCCAGCCCGAGGTGGAGTTGGCACACGGTGTCGGGGTTGGTCTCAGCCGCGGACGCGAACGGACACTGGTCGAGGCGCACCTCGACGGACTCGCCGTCGGACTGCAGCACCGGCTCGAAGCCCTCGCGTGCCATCGCGGTGACGAAGTCGCCGATGGGGTCCTCGGTCGGCTCGTCGTCGACCCGGTAGCTTCTCCCTGCCCGCCGGCCCACCTCGATAGGTTCCTCTCCGGTGCGCACCACCTCGGCCAGCAGGACCGAGAGGCGTTCGTAGGGTCCGGTGACACCCCACCGGCTCTCGACGTTGGGGTTGATCACGTATTGCAGTCGCGGCCGGCCCCGTCCCGCCGGTCGAGCGGTGGACTCGAGGAGGAGGTCGGCATCGACCAGCTTCGCGAGGTGCTGGCGGATCGCGTTGTGGTTGAGCCCGAAGTGCCCGGTCAGCTCCGCTACACCGACCGGCTCGGCAGCATCTGCGACGTAGCGGAAGACTTCGTGGCGGGTCGGGTCGCCGAGAGCCTTTGCCTGTAGTTGAAGTGTCGACACCTGGCTGCTCCGGATCGTGGGTTCGATTCTTGCCGGCACCCGTGGGGACCGAACTGCCATCAGCTCGGCTGCACGGCCACGCGGTCAGACGTGGCACCCCGACCCCGCAGTGCTTCGGATGCGAACTGCTCGGATGCGAACATGGAACGCTTGGGCGGCGCGCCGATGTCAGTCTAGTGGCCAGTAGAGATAATCGTCATCCATGATCTCCGAGTGGGCTGCCCAGCACGGCGGATCACCACCGTGGTCGATCTGCTCGCCGATCCGTCGGTGATCACCGCGATCACCGACGGGCCCCTCGACGGCTATGGTCGGATCCAGGGGGTCCGATCGACCGTCATCGGTCACTGGCTGATCGCCATCCCGGCGATCCCGTGCGGCCCCCCGATCCGATCCCACTCCCCGATGGAGATCCGACTTGTCGACAGCAGTAGCTCCGGAGGCACATCGCAGGCGTCGCAGCGTGCGGGTGATGGACGTGCCTCTCGACCTGCGTGACATCGTCATCTCCTCGTTCGCTGTGGCGGTCGTGCTCGTCGGGGTCTACCTGGGCAGCGGAGGGCTCCGCTGGTTAGCCGTAGCCCTGGCGGGATACCTGGTCGGTGTCCTGCTGGCGGTGTTCACCACAGTCTACCGCTACCTGATCTGGCTCAAGCGGCCTCCGACGGCGCGCATGAGCCGGCGCGGCTGGGTACCGCGCCGCAGGTGAGAGAGGCGTACAGCAGCACCGTCGCCGCTGCGGTGAGCCGTACGCGTCGGCGATGCAGGTGGCGGACCTCAAGGACATCCTGTCCCAGCTCGGATTCGACTACCGAGCCCGTGGAGCCGCCGACAACGGCGCAGGCGACGGGATCGGCACCGGTTCCGGTGAGGGCGATCGTGCCGGTGGGACCACGAAGGGTCAGGCGAACTGGCAGGACACCTGCCCGCGGTGCCGCAGGGCCGACGTGACCCTCGCGCAGACGGCCCGTGTGGCAGGGTTCGGCTGATGGCGAAGCTCCCGGTCACCGAAGCGGAACTGATCGAGCGCTACTGGTACGACTTCCCGTTCAACGAGGGCAAGCTCTGCCCGAAGGGTGTCAAGCGATACCTCCAGGGGAGCCACCCCGACCGGTTGCTCGAACCCCTGGTGCGCGACGAATCCCAGCCCGGCGGCTTCCGTGCGGTCGACTGGGACACCGCGCTCGCCCGAACGGTCTCGG
>CAYVYG010000340.1:0-3978 GCA_964454385.1 uncultured Microthrixaceae bacterium | reverse complement strand
CGACGCTACGCGGGTGTGGTCACCTACCAGGGGATGTTCCCGAGGCGTCAACCCGACATCGCCCGGGAGTACGGCGAGGTTGCCGCAGCGGAGATCTTCACTCCCGCGAACCTGTTGCGGGTGCTGCTCGAAGGGCCTTCCGGTGTCCGGTTGGCTGCTTCGGTCCTCCGACGGGTCACCGAGGCGATCGACGCGACCCGCCCGATGGTCTCGATGCTCACCTCCGTCGAGGTCACCGACTCCCAGGTGCGGGAGGTGCAGGTGCTGTTGGTCACGCACCTCGGTGCTCAGCTGCCGGAGCTGCGCGGGGAGTTCGAACGGCTCGTCGCGGAGCGACTGGCGGTCGCCGAGCTGGTCGAGGAACGCATCGCTGCGATGCCACTCGACGACTTCGAGCGATTGCTCCGGGGCATCTTCGAAGAGGACGAGTGGATCCTGATCGCGATCGGTGGAGTGCTCGGAGGCCTGGTGGGGTTGTTGCAGGCATCGATCGTCCTGTCGATCGGCTGATGGGTGGACCCGGTGTGGCTCATTCGCTCCGGTGTGCAGCCGCGCGTGCCAACAGCTCCTCTGCTGCGGCCCGGAGCTGATCGGTCAGGACCGTGAACAACTCAGCGCCCGTCCGCGCCGAGGCCACCGTCGGGTCGCCCAGCACACCGTTGGGTGAGACCCCGGCCAGGCCACCGGTGGCGATGTCCCCGAGGATGTCCGAGAACCGTGCGGCCGAACCCGCTTCTGCGAGGTGCATGCGCACCCGCTCGGGGTGCAGGTGCAACATGAGCGACGTCTCGGTGCAACCGGCATGCGGGTCGCCGCCGTGGGTGCGGGGATGCCATGCGCCCACGACGCGGGACTCGCGGCGCAGCACCTCCACCGCGCGGGTCACCGCGACGACGTTTCCGCCGTGTGCGTTCACGAACAACACCGCGTCGAACGGTGCCGGTCGTGACGAACCGCTTCCGGGCAGGGCGCTGCGTGCGAGCTCGACCAGCACGTCGGTCAACGCGGCGGTGCCGACCGACAGGGTGCCCGGGAAGTCCTGGTGTTCACCTGATGCTCCGATGGCGATCGCGGGCGCCACGAGCGTGTCGCTCCGGTTGTGGGCCAACTCGTTCGCGTAGGCCTCTGCCAACAGCGTGTCGGTGTCGAGGGGGAGGTGTGGACCGTGTTGTTCGCAGCTGCCCAACGGGACCGCGAGCAACGACCGGCCGCGAACGGGGCCCGGTGCATGGTGGCGGCTCACCTCACCGTCGAGATCGGTCCAGGTGAGGGCGCCGAGCCGGCCCTCGTCCTCAGGTGTCGCCATCGTGGAGGTAGCCCCAAGACCGGAGCTGGTCGACTATCAACGCCGCGGCTTCGGGTGGATCCGCTTCGATGGTGCGGGGCGGCGTGCGGTCGGTCAGCGCGCCGGTCAACTCCAGCACGCGGTTGAACGCATCGGGGTCGCGCGGCGCCGGCACCGATCGCGCAGGCGGCCTCCACGGCACGATCCGTCCGGGGTTCGCGACCGGTGTGGAGCCTGTCGAGCGGACGACCTCGATCCTGTCTCGCTCACCCGACAGCGTCGCATCGAGCGGTGCGCGCCGCAGCCGGGCGACCGATCCCTCGACCGAGATGACGACGGGTCGCTCCACCTCGATGATCTCGCGCCGAGCGCCATCCAGGCGCCGCACCCCCCGGAGCCCGCGCTCGGTCGGGTTCACATCGATCAACCCGAGGGCCTGCGCGAACCCGAGGTGGTGGGCGATGAGGGCGGGAACCGTGCCCGAGCCGCGTCCGTAGCTCATGTCGCCGCACACCACCGTCGACACGTCGAGCCCCTGGGGGCCGAGGACCCCCGCGAGCGCCACACCCGAGGTCCCGGCGGGCGCGTCAGGTGGTCGCTCCACGAGCACCGCCCTGGTGGGTCCGGACGCGGCGAGCTGCGCGAGTCCGTCCAGCGCCTCTGTCGGGCCCGCGCAGACGACCACCGCGGTCGTTCCGGCCGCTTCCGCCAGTCGCAGCGCCACCTCGAACGCAGCGCGGTCCGCTTCTGAGAACCCCCAGCTGTGTGCCGACGGAGTGGGCAATCCCGTGCGCGGGTCGAGCTCCGGGCGCAGGTCGACCCACTTCACGCACGCAGCCACCATCCGGGGGTCCGTCTCGGCGTTCATGAGCTGTGGAAGACCACGCCGTGACCCCCCTCGGGGTAAGACCAGGTGATCGCGCCCTCTTCGTTGCAGACCATGTAGCAGGTGCCGCACTCGAAGCACTGCTCGTAGTTGAACAGGATCCCCCCATCGGAGGTCGGTACGAACAGGTTCGCGGGGCACGCGGTGATGCAACCGCGCACCGAGCAGTCTCGGCACTTGGTGTCGTCGAGGACGATGTGGGGCCGTTCGTGGATCCGGAACTCCACGGTGTCCATGCGGGACTCGAAGCTGATCAGTGGGTAGCCGCGACGGCTCATGGTGTCCTTCGCGTTCTCATCGTGAGGACCCTTGTCATCCGGACCCTTGTCATCCGTAGGCCCTCAGCGCGCGCCAGGACTCCCGGATGGCGGTGGTCAACCTCAGGCCGTGGCGTCGCACCTCGCGCACGACGATGCGGATCAGGCCCGGCTTCGGTTCAGGGTTGGTGACCTGGAACATGGCCTCCGCGACCCCGCATGCGACCGCGGGGAGCTGGCGCTGGGCCAGGTCGCTCATCACCAGATGGGGGGCGTCGCGCAGCTTGCGATGATCCGCGAGGACGAAGCAAGACTCGAGACGGCGGCGGTAGCCGGCCAGACCGACAGCCGAGGTGTCGTCTGCCCGCAGCGCCGCGTGCGCGCTGCGACCGGCCGCGGCACCCGAGCCGATCGCGAAGTTCACCCCCTCCAACCAGATGCCCGCGGCGAGGCACATGGCCGCCGCGTCGCCGGTGACCAACAGGCCGTCACCCACGAGCTCAGGCATCATGTCGTATCCGGCTTCGGGGATGACGTGCGCCGAGTACTCCTTGACCTCGCCGCCCTCGACCAGCGGTGCGATCGCGGGGTGACGCTTCAGCTCGACAAGCAGGTCCTCGGGCCGGCGGTCGCCCTTCGCGAGGGCGGTCATCGACAACACCAACCCGACCGCGACCGTGTCGGAGTTCGTGTACACGAAACCCCCACCGGGTACTTCGCCGGTGGCTCCGATGATCTCGATGTCGACTCCGTGATCGCCCCTGACCCCGAAGCGCTCGTCGATGATCTCACGTGACAGGGCGAGGGTCTCCTTGACCCCGACGGTGTAGTTGGCGGGGTCGAGCTCGCCGTGGTGCAGGCCCGCCTCCTTGGCCACGAACGAGTTGACGCCGTCGGCCGCGATCACCACCGGTGCGCGCAGCTCCCCGCCGGGTCGGTCGGTCACCACACCGACGGTCCGGCCTCCCTCGCGGATCAGTCCGGTGACGGTGGTGGAACACACCAGCCTCGCCCCCGCCTCCACCGCCTTGTCGGCGAACCAGGCGTCGAAGTCGGGCCGGTAGGCGGTCGCACCGTTGTACGGCGGGCGACCCCACGCTTCGGTGCGGTAGTCGATCGTGAGGGCCTGCTCACCGGTCATGATCATCGTCTGGCGGCGTGTTACCCAGCGCTGGATGGGGACCTCCTCCCACCAGCGTGGTACCAGCGAGTCGAGGATCCGCCCGTAGATCACCCCGCCGTACATGTTCTTGGAACCCGGGAAGGGCCCGCGTTCGACGAGCGCCACCGAGCGTCCGGCACGGGCGAGCTCCAGCGCAGCAGCAGAACCGGCGGGTCCCGCTCCCACGACGATGGCGTCGAAGTCAGCCACCGTCCGCCGCCTCACCCTCCGCGCTTCCAGCATCGCTCTCATCGAGCGCCCCTGTACTCGCAGCGCTCTCATCGAGCGCCCCTGTACTCGCAGCGCTCTCATCGAGCGCCCCTGTACTCGCAGCGCTCTCATCGAGCGCCCCTGTACTCGCAGCGCTCTCATCGAGCGCCCCTGTACT
>CAYVYG010000339.1:0-3981 GCA_964454385.1 uncultured Microthrixaceae bacterium | reverse complement strand
CGACGGGATCGATCTACTCGGCGGTGCTGGCCGCCGAGCGCAGGGGGGAGTACCTCGGCAAGACCGTGCAGGTGATCCCCCACATCACCGACGAGATCAAGCGTCGCATCTCCCGTCTGGCCCTCGATGGCACCGATGTGGTGATCACCGAGATCGGCGGCACGGTGGGCGATATCGAGATCCTGCCCTTCCTGGAGGCGATCCGGCAGTTCCGCCTGGATGTGGGGAGGCGCAACGTCTGTTACGTGCATGTCACGCTGGTCCCTTTCATCGCTCCGTCGGGCGAGCAGAAGACCAAGCCGACCCAGCACTCGGTCACCGAGCTGCGCAGCCGCGGCATCCAGCCCGACGTGATCGTGTGCCGCTCCGAGGCCGCGATCTCCGGGGACCTGAAGCGCAAGATCTCCTCGTTGTGCGACGTGGAGCCGGAGGCGGTTGTCAACGCGGCCGATGCGGACAGCCTCTATGACATCCCGCTCGTGATGCACGACGAGGGCCTCGACCGGGTGGTCTGCGACATCCTGGACATCAGCGAGGGGGACCCCGATCTCACCGAGTGGCACCGACTGGTCGACCAGGTCGCCTCCGCAGACTTCCCAACGCGGATCGGCATCGTCGGCAAGTACGTGGCGCTGCCCGACGCGTACCTCTCGGTCGTGGAGGCGCTCAACCACGCCGCGTTCGCCCACGGGTGCGACGTGCAGCTCTCCTGGATCCAGGCCGAGGACGCCGAGCGGCTCGTCGACGAGGGCCGTCTGGGTGACCTCGATGGAATGGTGATACCGGGCGGGTTCGGTGAACGCGGCATCGAGGGCAAGGTCGCGGCAGCCCGGTTCGCACGCGAGAACGACATCCCCTGTCTGGGACTGTGCCTGGGGATGCAGGTGATGACCATCGAATGGGCGCGCAACGGCCTGGGTCTCACGGACGCGAACTCGACCGAGTTCGATCCCCAGACGCCCCATCCGGTCATCGACCTCATGGACTCCCAGGTCGATGTGACCGACAAGGGTGGCACGATGCGCCTCGGAGCCCAGATCGCGCAGCTCCAGGAGGGGTCGCGGGTTGCGGTCGCATACGGCACCACCGTGGTGTCCGAACGCCACCGTCACCGCTACGAGTTCAACCCCATGTACCGCAGACGCTTCGACGGGTCCCGCCTGCGGTGCTCGGGCACCTCGCCCGATGGGCGGCTGGTCGAGTTCATCGAGCTCGACGACCACCCGTTCTGGGTCGCCACCCAGGCCCACCCGGAGTTCAAGAGCCGCCCGACACGCCCGGCTCCGTTGTTCGACGCGTTCATGTCCGCCGCCAAGCAGCGCTCCGAGGGACGCAACCCGCACCTGCTCACCACCGCCGAACAGACGCACCGCCACCACGAGGTGTCACTGCGACCCGGTGCGATGGTCGAAGATGCCAGACGCTGAACACGACGACGGGTTCCGTCTGATCGGGACCGAGGAGATCTACCGCAGTCACGTCTTCGAGGTCCACAAGCTGCGGTTCGCGACCCCCGACGGTTCCGAGATGGTGCGCGACGTGGTGCGTCACCCGGGCGCGGTGGCGGTGGTTCCCCTGCTGGGGACCGACGAGGTTGTCCTGCTCCGCCAGTTCCGTGCCCCCTTCGACGCCAGTGTTCTCGAGATACCTGCCGGAAAGCTCGATGTCGAAGGCGAGGACCCGGCAGTGGCAGCTCGGCGCGAGCTCGCGGAGGAGGTCGGGCTGCACGCGGAGAACCTCGAGCATCTCGTGCGGTTCCACAACTCTGTGGGTTTCACCGATGAGGAGTCCCGGGTCTTCCTCGCAACCGGGCTCACCGAGGTGCCGAGGGACCGCAAGGGTCCTGAGGAAGAAGCGATGGTGGAGGTGCGCATGCCCCTCGCAGAGGTACCCGGCGCGATCGCATCGGGTGAGATCACCGACGCGAAGACCGTCATCGGGCTCATGGCGACACTCGAGCGTGTCCGCGATCGACAGTGAGTGTTGCGCAACAGAGCCTGCCGATCGAGGCGGAATCGTTCCTCACCCACCTGATCGTGGAACTCGGCCGTTCGCCGCGCACCATCGCCGCATACCGTCGTGACCTCGCGGCGCTGTGCGGCTTCCTGGCTCGACGCGGCACCGACCTGCTCGCTGCGACCGCCGAGGACCTGCGCGCCTATGGCGGCGAGCTCGAGAGCCGCGGCCTGGCGCCCGCGTCACGCACGAGGATGCTCGTGTCGGTGCGCGGCTGCTACCGGTTCCTGGCCACCGAAGGGCTCATCGCGGTCGATCCCGCGAACCGCCTCGAGACCCCTCGACGCCCCGACGCACTTCCCAGGGCACTCGACGTGGACACGGTGCTCGCGATCCTCGACGCTGTCGGGATCGCCACCGACTCGGGCGAACCCGCGGTCTGCAGGGACCGGGCACTTCTCGAGTTCCTCTACAGCACCGGAGCGCGGGTGTCGGAGGCATGTGGCCTCGGGTTCGGGGACCTCGACCTCGACGCCTCGCTGGTGCGGCTGTCGGGAAAGCGTGACAAGGACCGGATCGTGCCCATCGGAGCGCCGGCGCGGGCGGCGCTCGAGGATTACCTGGACACGGCCCGCGAGGCGCTCACCTCCTCGACCCGAGCGCGCCGAGGCCGGTCGGGAGGAACCGCCCGGAGTGGCCGTGACAGCGCCGACGCGGTGTTCCTGGGGGTGCGCGGCGGGCGCCTGTCACGCCAGGCCGCCTGGGAAGCGATACGTCGCTGGGCGCGGCGGGCCGGCGTCGAGGGTGACATCAGTCCCCATGTGTTGCGCCACTCGTGTGCCACCCACCTGCTCGAGGGTGGAGCAGACATCCGTATCGTCGCAGAGATGCTCGGTCACGTGTCGGTGAGCACCACCCAGATCTACACCCGGGTCGCGAACGACCTGCTCTTCGACGCGTACGAAGGGGCCCACCCGCGTGCGCGGCGTTCGCTCGCCGCAACATCGTCATCGGCGTCGCCGTCATGGGCGTCGTCGCCGTGAAGCTGCACCTCGCCCACAGGGCACGCCGTTTCTTCGGGTCGCTGCTGCCCAGCGCGCCGTCGGCCCAGGAGATGTCCTGGGCCGCGAACTGGCTGACCGAGCGTGAACAGATGCTGCTTTCGCGCATGAACACCGGTGACAGAGCCCATTCCCTGGCGGTCGCCAGGGCGCTCGCGGCGCACTTCGAACGCCGTGGCGAGGAACCCACTCCATGGATGATGACCGCGGCGCTCATGCACGACGTGGGCAAGACCGTGGTCGACCTGGGAACCTACGGACGGGTCGTCGCGACCCTGTCGGGTTGGGTGGGGGGTGCCGACATGGCCGAGGTCTGGTCGGACACCACGGGCTTCACGCGCAAGGTGGGTCTGTACCTCCGCTATCCGGAGTTGGGTGCCGACCTGTTGGCGGTGGCGGGCAGCGACGAGCGCGTTGTCGCCTGGTCGAGGGAGCACCACATGGATCCCGACGACTGGACGGTGCCCCGCGACCAGGGTGAGCTCCTGGTCGCCGCTGACGACGGCCGCCTCTGAAGCCGACCCTCCCCCGGCGAACTGTCCGGTGAGAGACCACACCGGCGAGTGCCACAGCGGACAGTTCGCCGGGGTGGGGGTCAGGTCCGGGGTGGGGGGGTCAGATCCGGGGTTGGAGCCCGATGTTCGCGAGCACCCGGTCGAGCACGGGCACCGCCACCTCGCGTGCCTTGTCGGCGCCTCGCGCGAGCGCGGCGGATGTCGCCGCCGGGTCTGCGCGCAGCTCCGCCAGGCGGGCCTGGATCGGCTCCAACAACGCCATCACCGCATCGGCGGTGTCCGACTTGAGTGGGCCGTACTGGTGGTAGTCCTCGGCGAGGTCCCGCGGGTCACGGCCGGTGCAGGCAGCCATGATCCCGAGCAGGTTCGACACGCCCGGCTTCCCGGTGGGATCGAATCGGACCTCGTTGTCCGAATCCGTCACGGCCCGCTTGATCTTCTTCGCGCTG
>CAYVYG010000338.1:0-3987 GCA_964454385.1 uncultured Microthrixaceae bacterium | reverse complement strand
CAACCTCCCGGGTGCGCTTGTTCAACTCGGATGCCGTTTCACCGTAGCTGCCACGCGTTGGACCAAGCGTGGTCCTCGCTCGATTCCATTGAGGAGACGTATGAGGCTTTTCGCATCATCAGGTCATCATCGATCGCGGCGAGAGCACGGACGCAGCGGATGCCTTTGGTCGCGATCCTCGCAGCTACGGCTGAACCCTCGGGCAAACCGACAAGCAGCGCGCACACATGCGCGAGGGGTCGAGTTCCACAGGGGTCCGGGGGCGCGACTGGCGTCAGAACCACCGATTCTCCGAGCCCCTGTGCCACACCCGGTGGACCCCCACCTACAGTCCTACACCCTGCTCAACTCCGAAGCGCCGGACAAGCCCGTCGACGATGCCCTGGGTGGTGGTCTTCTGATCCAGTGTGGTGATCGACGACGGGATCCGCTCCGCGCCCTCGCAGCCGAACGCTGTGGTGAGCGTGGCGCGTTCGGTGCCGGTGCGCACAACCTGGATCAGACGATCGGAGGTGTCACATATGTACTCGGTTGAACCAGCGGGTGACGATTCGATGTGCACGAGTCCTTCGTTCGGACCTGACCGAACCCCGGAAGTGGTCCCATGCCACTGGCGAACCGGTGGTCCCATCAAGCTGGCGAGCGACAATCCGATCCAACCCGTCGGAGTCACGTTCGATGGTGTTGCCGTTCGGGTCGGTCATCTTCTACCTCGGTCGCTACCACCGACTCCGGAACGTGACTCACGTGGGTTGTGATGTCCCAATGGAAATCAGTGACCGCGCCCCCGGGTGCAACCTGACGGATCAGACGACCCCATCCATCCAGGTGGTTCGTATCTGTGGCACCCCAGCCGGATCGAGGACTTCGATGACACAGCAGCGTTCGACTCGGTTGCCGATGACGTCAGGGGCCAACCCAGCCCCTTGCGATAACAGGGATCCGGGCTACTCGATGCGAAGCCCCGAGATCGCCCGGGAGATCACCAGCTGCTGGATCTGCTCGGTGCCCTCGAATATGTCCATGATCTTGGCGTCGCGGTGCCAGCGCTCGACCGGGTACTCCCGGGTGTAGCCGTAACCGCCGAGGATCTGGATCGCCCTCTCGGTGACCCACACCGCTGTGCGTCCGGCATGCAGCTTCGACATCGAGCCCTCGGCGTTCTCGAAGGTGGCGTTGCGACTCATCCACGCTGCCCGGTGGGTCAACAGCCGCGAGGCGTCGATGCGGGTCGCCATGTCGGCGAGCATGAACGCGATGGCCTGGTTCATGATGATCGGCTTGCCGAACGCGGTGCGCTCCTGGGCGTAGTCGAGCGAATACTCGTAGGCGGCCCGTGCGATACCCACCGCCATGGCGGCGACCGACGGACGGGTCGCCTCGAAGGTCGCCATCGCCGGCTGCTTGCCCGATGAGACCTTCGGGTTCTTCAAGGCCTCGTGGGCCTTGGCCAGCTTCTCGTCCAACTTCTCCTTGCCACCGAGCAGGCAGCTGCCCGGAATGCGCACGTCATCGAGCACCACTTCGGAGGTATGCGATGCCCGTATCCCGTGCTTCTTGTACTTCTGGCCCTGTGAGAGACCCGGCGTGTTCGGAGGAACCACGAAGCTCGCCTGGCCGCGCCCCTTGAGCTCGGGATCCACCGTCGCGACGACCACGTGCACATCGGCGATCCCGCCGTTGGTGATCCACGCCTTGGTGCCGTTGAGAACCCACTCGTCGCTCGCCTCGTCGTAGACCGCGCGCGTGCGCAGTGAGGAGACGTCAGAGCCGGCATCGGGCTCGGAGACGCAGAACGCGCCGAGTTGGATCTGCTCGGGCGTGCCGTAGCACTGCGGGACCCATTCGAAGACCTGCTCGGGCGTGCCGTTGCCGGCGATCCCAGCAGCCGCAAGCCCCGAACCGAAGATCGACAGGCCGATGCCTGCATCGCCCCAGAACAGCTCCTCGAGCGCGATGGGCAGCGTGAGGCCGGTGCTGTCACTGAGCATGGCCTGTGCCATGAAGTCGAAGCCGTACAGACCGACCTTCGCAGCCTCCTCGACGATCGGCCAGGGGAACTCCTCGCGCTCGTCCCACTCCTCGGCGGCGGGGCGCACCACGTTCTCCGCGAAGTCGTGCACCCACTTCTTGATCTGCAGCTGGTCCTCGTTCAACTCGAGGGAGAACTCGCCCATGGTTTCACCATCCATGTGTTTCGGCCCCGCGGAACCGGGTGCCATACCTGGTCGCTGCCCCAGCGGTCTTTCGGCGACACGCCCCGTGATCACCCGGGAACCGCCATCGACCGCAATAGGGCTACTCCCAGTAGGTTACCGAGCGGTAACAAGAGATGCAACCAGCGCCCCCAGCCACGCTGACTCCGTGCTGGCGCCCTGGAACCGGACGCCAGCACGCGCAGTTCGGCCGGGGTCGAGCGGTCAAGCGGCGCTAGCCTGGGCATCGCTGGGCCGGGCGGGGCTTGGCTCTGGTGGTGTCAGGCGGGGCGCACGGTGGTGCCAGCCGGGGTGTCCTCTACGACCCAGCCGCACTCGACCAGCGTGTCACGGATCGCGTCCGCGGTCGTGAAGTCCCTTGCCGCCCGGGCCTCGTCGCGCCGACGGCACTGCTCCAGCACGTCGTCGGGGAGCGTTTCGGTTGCCAGAGCGACCTCGAGGCCGACCGCGTCGAGCATCGAACGCCAGGCGGCCACCACCGGCGCGGCTGTCGCCTCGTCACCCTCGTCGAGCGCGCGGTTGGCATCGGTGATGCAGCCGAACACGATCGCCATCGCGCCAGGGGTGTCGAGGTCGTCGTCCATCCGTGCCCGGAACGCCTCGAGTCGACCCGTGTCGGGGGCAGGGGAATCGAGCGCCGCGCCCCGACCGGTCCCGGGGTTGACCCCGGTCAGCTCAGCTGTCCGCCGGGCGAGTGCGTCGAGGCGTTCGAGGGCCGCTTCGGCGTTGCCCATCGAGGTGGGGGTGACCTCCACCGGCGAGCGGTAGTGCGACTGGAGGATCAACAGCCTGAGCGCGCGGGGATCATGGGCGGCTGTCAACTCGTCGACGGTCGTGAAGTTGCCGAGCGACTTCGACATCTTCTCGCCGCCGACCTCGACGAAACCGTTGTGGACCCAGTGCCTGGCGAACTCACGACCTGCCAGCACCGCCTGGGCCCGCTCGTTCTCGTGGTGCGGGAACGCGAGGTCGATGCCGCCGCCGTGAAGGTCGAAGCCATCGCCCAACAGATCCAGGCTCATGACCACGCACTCGGTGTGCCAACCGGGCCGCCCCGGTCCCCACGGGGAGGGCCAGGACGGCTCGCCCGGCTTCGCCAGCTTCCAGAGCGCGAAGTCCCCCGGGTGGCGCTTCTCGGCACCGACCAGATCGCGCTCAGCACCGCCGGCGACCAGGTCATCGAGGGACTGGTGGGCCAACAGCCCGTAGCCGTCGACGTCCTGCACCGACAGGTAGACCCCGTCGGAGGTCATATACGCAGAGCCCCGCTCGACCAGCTCCGCGACGAGCGCCACCATCTGTTCCACGTACGCGGTCGCGTGCGGGTCGACATCAGGAGGCAAGACCGCGAGGGTCTCCATCGTGGAGTACCACGCGGCCTCCCAGTCGATCGCCACCTCTGACGAAGGACGGCCCTCCTCGAGGGCCCGGGCGATGATCTTGTCGTCGATGTCGGTGACGTTCGACACGAAGGTGACCTCGAGGCCCGACCACATCAGGTACCGGCGCAGGATGTCGAACACCAGCGCCATGCGAGCGTGACCAAGGTGTGCGGGCCCGTAGACGGTCGGACCACAGACATACATCGACACCCGTCGGGGGTCGCGCAGCTCCAGGGGCGCGACCGATCTACTGGCGCTGTCGTACAGGGAGATCACGGCCGAATCCTACCGGCACCCCCGGGCCCGGCCCACCCGCCTTCTGACCCCACCCGCGTTCTGACCCCACCCGCGTTCTGACCCCACCCGCGTTCTGACCCCACCCGCGTTCT